>CAYUNO010000013.1:0-20506 GCA_964446075.1 uncultured Flavobacteriaceae bacterium
TCCACATCGGAAAAGCATAGTGCTTATAATCGCAGGCAGTTAGCCGCGGAGGCATTGAAAAAATATATTGATGCCAGAAAAAGTTGGAAGGGTGTGGTATTGGGCGATTGGAATGATGATTTAGATATCAGTATTTTTTCTTCTAAAGAAACACCATTTTTAGGTTGGCGAAACGATACGAATTATATTTTTCCTAGTTATCGATTAACCCAAACTAGGGCGAAAAGTACAGCAAGTTATTCAGAAATGATTGACCACCAATGTTTAACACCTAGATTAAAATGGCACTGGGATAGAAAAAACAGTGGTGTAATGAATGGAGATGCTTACATTGGCAGTTATCGATTTAATACCAGCGATCACTATCCAGTTTGGTCTATACTTTCAACGCGCAGTAGTGAACCGAAAACAGGATTTGGAAATGTGTACGAATTGGGAGATTTACCCTTCGTAAATTGGTATATTTCCGATGGCCGAGTTTTTTGTACCGCTAGGGATATTGTGGCGACTACAGAAGTAAATAATACCGTAGAATTGGTTGATATCAGCGGTAAGCGGCACGGAGATTTCAATCACGGAGATTTCTTGAATTTGCCTTCCGGAATTTATCTGTTGGTATGGGAGAAAGAGGGTGTCTTGTGCCGGAAGAAGGTATTTTTATAAGGGATTTGTGTAGGTTTTGATAGAAAGTTTTAGTTTTACACTTTCGGTTATGAATAGGGTATTTCTTTTCGTTTTGTGGTTGTCTATATCGGCAAATGTATTTGCTCAAAAATCTAATTCGGATAAACAACAGTCGACATCCTCTCCGCTTACTGCAAATGATAATTTCGTAGACGTAGGGTATTCTTGGCAAGTGAATAGTATGATTACGTTACAGCCAGATTCTACTTGGGTTTGGGTGACGGATTTTGTGCCTAATATGAGTCGTTTGGACAGCATTACATGCAGCCCAGGATTGGTTATTGACATTAAAAATAGGGCTTGGGGAGTTTCGAATGGATATTGGGTTGCTGGCATCGGATCTCGATCATGGTCGAATAAATATGTCAGTAAAACCGAATCTTTTGGCAGCATTGATTCCGTTTTAGTGAGGGCTGTAACGGGCAATCCAAATACCTTGCAATGGTTACGATTTTGGCAGCAAGGTGAGTACACGATAGTGCCTGTGCGGATATCAGAAAAGGTGCAGCGAACGTTTGTATTTATGGGTGACAAAACGCAAAAAGTACAAGTGAAAGGATCGTTTACGGCATGGCGAGCGGTGGATTTGACCTACGTAAATCAAAACGTAAAATATCCCTCTGAAAATGGAAGCATGAAGAATCTCGGACTTCCCGTTTGGAAAACATCGTTGTGGGTAGGACCAGGAACCCACCAATATGTGTTTATTGTAAATGGTAAGGAAATTAGAGATCCGATGAATTCCGATTCAATTTCCAATGGTATGGGAGGATTTAACTCGGTTTTTACGCATTCAACGCGATCATACTTTGCTTATCCTCAATCGATTAAGCAAGAAAAAACAGGGGTAAGCCTCACAGGTGGTAAAACGATTAATCCACCTTTGGATGCTTCTAAAAATCCTGATACATCAAATAAAAAATCTAAAAGAAACTCTAAGGCCACAAAGTGGTCTAAAGCCGCTTCAAGTGCTACGGTATCGAATGAAAAAGCGGGTAATACGATTATCGAAGTGGCGGTGGATGCACCGTATCGTTTGCCAAAGGAGGGCGATAAAACGAGTGTTGGTTCGGCATTTAATTGTGGGGATGTCTCGTTCCGAATACTGGCCTTATGGAATAACATAGAATTGGAGAATATTGCAGTATCAGAAACAGAAGATGGGGGAACGTGGATTATTTCAATTCCGATAGATCCGAGATTGGCGGAAAGATTTTGGGATAGCAGTTTAATAACAGGAGTAAATCAATCGTATATCCGCGTATGGGTAGGCAGCAATAAAGGAATTAGCAATGATGTATTGATTCCAATGCAAAATGGTTTGCCGGTAATAAAATCGAAAGATTTAATACAGGAAGACCCTCATAGGAAGATCATATACAATCCCATGATTGATCGATTTGTGAATGGAAATTTGAGTAACGATAAACCGCTTTTAAGACCCGATGTGGATTTCAAGGTGGATTTTTATGGCGGCGATGTTGCCGGAATAACCAAGAAAATTGAGGAGGGTTATTTTAACCTTTTAGGAATAAATACGTTGTGGATTAGTCCGGTGGTGAAGAATCCGGCGGGGCCTTACGGACAATGGAAGAATCCGGCCACTAAATTTTCGGGTTATCACGGATATTGGCCAATATCATTGCGAGAGACAGATGAGCGATTTTGTACTCCGGATGAACTGAAGAAGTTTATTCGAGTGGCACATTCTCACGGTATATCGGTATTATTGGATTATGTAGCTCATCATATACATGAGGAGCACCCCTTGTATAAGCAGCGTCCCGATTGGTTTACCCCATTGATTTTGCCCGATGGAAGCAAAAATACGGAGCGTTGGGACGATTACCGATTAACCACTTGGTTTGATGATTTCATGCCAACATTCAATTACTTCAAGCCGGAGGTGGTGGACGCATTGACGGATTCTGCTTTGTGGTGGTTTAAGGAATTTGATGTGGACGGCTTTAGGCACGATGCAACGAAGCATATACCGGATGCATTTTGGCGCACGCTAAGTTATAAGGTGAAGCGCGATGTTCAACAGCCGGCCTACAGCAAGGGGAAATCACGGAGTTTGTACCAAATTGGGGAGACGTATGGCAGTGCTGAGTTAATTGGTAGTTATTTGGGTAGTGGTTTGCTGGATGCACAATTCGATTTTAATATGTACGATGCGGCGGTTGGTGCATTTAAGGGGAATGGAGGTATGATACAGTTGGCCAATACCCTAAAGGATTCGCGGAAATGGTATGGTTCGCATCATACCATGGGCAATATATCTGGAAACCAAGATAAGCCCAGGATAATATCGATTTTGGATGGATCGATAAAAGAAGGGGAGGATAGCAAACAAGCAGGTTGGGATAGAAATATAAAAGTATCGGATCCAGGGGTTTACGATCGACTGTCTACCTTATTTGCCTATAATTTTTCGATTCCCGGGATACCGGTAATTTATTATGGTGATGAAATAGGGATGCCGGGAGCCAACGATCCCGATTCTCGGAGAATGATGCGTTTTTCTTCGGGGTATCAAGGCAGTTTGGGTGATATGAGTATAGCAGAGGGATTGTTAAGGCAGGAAGTTAGCGAATTGGCGAAGTTTCGAAGCGAAAGTATGGCCTTGTTATATGGAGAATTAGAAACGCAAAGTTTGGGTGATTCCGTTTTGGTGATTCGACGGAGGTATTTTGGCGAGTCGGTTTGGACCGTAATCAACAACAGCAATTCATCGATTGAATTGAAAATTAACACTCAAACGGGGAAGGCCGAAATAATATCTACTGCTATTGGATCCTCCAAAGCCGATGGCAAGAAGGACAATTCACAAGTGAAGCTATATCAGGCAACCTCCAAGTTTGGTAAAATTGCTGCTTTCCGTGGTGGAATTATTAAAACGGGTACTAATGAACCAACAGCGGTACTGAGAGTGCCCCAGAAAAAGTACGAGATACTTAGCTTAAGCGCGCTCTAGTCTTACTTTTTGTTAGAATCAAATCCATTCAGCAATACTTGCCAAGGTGAAAGATTAATATTCTAAGAGGAAGTTATTATTAAAGTAATAATATTATTGGAATCCAAATAGCTGAACCAAAGGCAAATCCTTGCCATACCTTTTTCTTTTTGATTTTGTGCGCTTTTTCTGTATAACATTTTTTATACTCTGGCTGCGTCATTTTATCAAAATTGCTTAAACCAGAATTTACAATATTTGGCTCAGTCATGGAACAGGCGACAGCTGGAATTAACCCGATCAATGGAGAGGTTAAAACAGTTACAACACCAGTCCAGGTGGCACCTGAATTTTGCCCGTGATAGGCTTGAGTTGCTTGTTGTTCTGCTAATAAGCAAGGACTCATACCGTTCGCGTCATTATTAGCTGTTTCCATGGAATTTATTACTTCTTTTGTTCCATTTTCATATTTGATAAAGAACACGTCATTTTTTAGGATAGAATAAATTGGTCCATTAAGATTATCGTGTTTTTTATATTTCACCTCGGAAGTTGTAATTTCAATGATCTTGGTTTGAATTTCCTCCCCATTTTTTTTAGTGATAATATCCTGTCCATTTAGATGAAATGTTAGGGTGAGAACAGAAAGCAAAAAGATAAATTTTTTCATTCAATTAGTATTAGTGAGTAAAATTTAATTCGCAAATTTATATTAATTGTTTATCGAGCTTGCCTCCAAAAAGACCTATAATTCCTTTTTGGTTGTATTTTTGTAATTTTAGTTGTAATATCGCACTATGGAGCTCCAACCAAAAAACATTGAAAAACGAATTGCAGCGGTAATTCAGAATATTAAAAAGTTCAGGGAATTGAAAGATATAACCCGGGAACAAATTGCCTCGGATTTAAACATGTCCGTATCTGGGTATAGTAAAATTGAGCGAGGCGAAATCGAACTTACATTGAACCGTATCTGTGAGATTTCAGAAATTTTGGATGTGGAGTTATCTCAATTGTTGAATTTTGATGTTACCACAATTTTCAATATTTCAAATAGTCAAGGAGTACAGGGCTACGACAAGGGAGGACATTATTATTTCAATACCGACAATTATCGCGATAAATACATAGAGCATTTAGAACAAAGTGTAGAAATGTATAAGGAGATGGTGGAGGTATTAAAAAGCAAAAACCTTAAATAAAAGATCTTAAGCGCGCTCTAGTTCAAAAACGGAGATTTCGGGGTAGATACCCATTCTGCCGGGGTAACCCAAATAACCGAAACCGCGGTTTACATAAAGTTGTTGCTTGCCTTCACGGTATAAATCAATCCATTCCTTGTATACCATTTTCACGGGACTCCAACGGTAAAACTTGGTATCAATGCCAAATTGCATTCCATGTGTGTGACCTGCAAACGTACAGTCTATATCGGGGAAACTCTTGATTACTTGTTTTTTCCAATGCGATGGATCGTGGCTTAACAATAGTTTTACAGAATCTTGAGGAACTCCCTTGTAGGCCTTCGCTAAATCGCCATACTTTGGGAATCGAGCTTTATCGCTCCAGTTTTGGATACCTATGACACTCAATTTGGCTCCACCAATTTCAATCACCCGGTGTTCGTCCATTAAAATGTCCCAACCCATTTGTTTATGGTATCCTATTAAATCTTGTAGGTTTTGTTTTTTTGCTTCAGCCGATGGCCATCCTACGTAGTCGCCGTAATCGTGATTCCCTAAGGTAGAAAACACACCCAACGGTGCACTGATTTTTGAAAAAACATCCAACCATGGAACTAATTCGCTGGAACGATCGTTCACTATGTCGCCGGTAAAAAAGACCATATCCGGCTTCTGATCGTTAATCATTTGAACCCCTCGTTCTACAGCTTCTCTATCCCAGAAACTACCGGAGTGAATATCGGAAATTTGAACGATACGTAAGCCCTTTAATGCATCGGGTAAGTTGTTGATTTTTAATTTAACTCGGTGAACGGTGTAATTGTGAGCCCCTTTGAATATTCCCCAAATGGATGTTCCTAAAAATGCTACACCGATTCCCAAGCCGGTGAATTTCAAAAAGTTCAATCTCGACATTTCCCAAGGTCTGCTAGGGGTGCTTTCTATTTCGGTAAAGAAATACGCATACAACCATCGGAATAATCGGATTACATCATCGATGAGTAAGAAAACTACCCAAAATAATTTGGCAATGGTGATGGCGAATACGATACCCGAGATAGGTTTAATCAACCAAGCGGGAAGTTCAATGATTCCAGATCGGTAGACAAGGAAGAATAGAAACATGAATGCGGTAAACCCCCAATAGGTGTATTTTACAATGCTTTTGGTTCTGGGTTGCCAACCTCCGGATAACGACAAAATTGCGCTCCAAACGTAAAAATCAATGGCTAGGAAAAAAGTAGTAAAAAAAAGGAACGCGATTATTTGGACTTTGAACATGGATGTGGGTGCAGAAAATAAAGATGCAAATTTACAGCAAGTAACAAGTCAATGGGTTAATTGTTCGATAAATAGCAAGTTTTACCGACACGAATTCGTATAATTGAGGTTGTAAAAAAATAATGAAACGTGATGAAGCGAATTAATCCTATTTTGTTGGGTCTATTTTGTTCAATTTCAGCTTTTTCAGGCGAACTATTGGCCACTTCAGAAAAGTTAAAAGGTGTTAGCATTCCACCTGATACTTCGGTGGTGGTGGGAATGTCGTGGAACGAATTAGCCAACCGAGCCATGGTTTCAATTCCCAAGCGAAACTTAGGACCTGGTACTATGAGTGGTAGGGTTACGGCCATAGCGGTACCAAGGAAATCCCCATATCAACAGTTGAACCGAAATACCATTTATGCGGGTACGGCAAGCGGTGGTATCTGGAAATCATCCAATGGTGGTATCTCTTGGAATCCAATTTTTGATGAAATGGATGTTCAATCCATCGGAGCCTTGGCGGTAGATCCTAACAACGCCAGTGTAGTTTGGGCGGGCACAGGAGAGGGGAACCCAAGAAATTCGCATAACAGCGGTAAAGGAATTTATAAGAGTTTGGATGGTGGTAAAACTTGGTTGTGTATGGGGTTAGAGGAAACCCGTACGATTCATCGAATTATCGTAAATCCTCAGAATTCTAATCAAATCTTTGTTGCTGCAATGGGTTCGGTGTGGGGGGCGGATAATGCCAATACACTACCAAAACAGAAACGAGGAGTATATCGGTCCGATGACGGTGGTAAGACTTGGAAGGTAATTTTGTATGTAAATGAAACCACGGGTTGTGGGGAATTGGTTATCGACCCACAAAATCCCAATAAACTATACGCTGCCATGTACGATTATTTGCGACAGCCATGGACCTTCAGAAGTGGCGGGCCTGGCAGTGGATTGTATATCACGCACAACGGAGGCGAGACATGGAAACGAGTTTCTGAGAAAGACGGTTTTCCGAAAGGCGAATTGGGCAGAATAGGGGTTGCGGTTACTGCATCCCAGCCCAACCGGGTATATGCCATTGTGGAGGCTAAGGAATCTGGATTTTATCGCAGTAATGACGGCGGATCAACATGGCAGAAAGTGAGTACCGATGCCAATGCGGGAAACAGACCGTTTTACTATCATGAAATTTATGCAGACCCCTATAACGAAAACCGGGTTTATTCTATTTGGAGTCAGATTTCAAAATCCGAAGATGCCGGAAAATCCTGGAGTATATTAGCGAATTGGGGGGCGATTCATCCGGATCATCATGCGTTTCTTATTCACCCAGATGACCCAACCTATATTATCAATGGTAACGATGGAGGGTTGAATATTTCTTATGATGGCGGTTATTCTTGGCGATTTGCTGAGAATATTCCAGTGGGACAATTTTATCATATCGACGTAGATAACGAAATTCCCTATAATATTTATGGGGGGTTGCAGGATAACGGTAGTTGGGTAGGTCCAGGCTATCATTGGAAAGGTGGCGGAATTACCAATTGGGAATGGCAAGAAGTATTGTTTGGCGATGGCTTTGATGTGGCTCCAGTTCCCGGAAAACCAGGGGAAGGCTATGCTATGTGGCAGGGAGGAAATGTATCGAGGTTTAATACCAAAACCCATGAAAATACTCCGATAAAGCCCGTACATCCCGAGGGTATACATCTCCGTTTTAACTGGAATGCAGCTATGTTGGTGGATCCAAATAATCCAAAAGGACTGTATTTTGGGAGTCAATATTTGCATTATAGCCCCGATCAAGGAAACAGTTGGAAGATTTTATCGGGCGATTTAACTACCAACAATCCAGCTAAATTGCAACAGGCAAAAAGTGGTGGATTAACGGTGGACGCAACCGGTGCCGAGGCTCATTGTACCATCCTTGCTATTGGTACGGCGGCGAATGACAATGGGGTAATTTGGGTTGGTACGGACGATGGCAATATTCAATTAACGAGGGATGGTGGTAAAACTTGGTCTAATGTTGCATTGAATATCAAAGGATTACCATCTGCTGCTTGGGTTCCTTATCTATGGGTAAATCCTAATGTAAAGGGTGAATGTTGGGTAGTTGTAAATAATTATAGACAAAACGATTGGGGTACTTATGTGTACAAAACAATGGATTACGGAAAGACTTGGAAATGGATGACAAACAACAATGAAGAATTATCCAATGGCAAATCCAAGGTGTATACAATGGGTAACGTGAGAAACGAGGCCAGTGAGAATTCTCAAGGGATGGGGTATGCTTGGTGTGTGTTGCCGGCCAAAAACAACTTGGTATTTATGGGTACCGATAGGGGTTTGTTTGTGAGTTTTAATGGGGGAAATAGTTGGCGGAAGTTTAAAGAATTTCCTTCGGTTCCTGTTTCGGATATGAAGATACAGTCTAGAGAAAATGATTTAATTGTAGGAACATTTGGAAGAGGAGTTTGGGTGTTGGATGATATTACTATGTTAGAATCTATTGCAGCTATGGAAAGAGCCTCTGTGGATGAGGACATTTTAAAGAACCGTCAATTTGCGGGTAAAACGGTAAAGATTGTTTCCACCCAAACTGGATATTTGGCTAGAATTATGCAAAATTCGGGGGCACATTTTGGGGCAGGTACGCAGTTTGAGGCGCCGAATAAGAGTACTGGGGTACAATTGAATCTTGTATTTTTTGGCAAGAAGGGAAAAACGGATTGGGAAAAGACTAAAATCAAGGGGTTGGTGTATGATCAAAATTCTACGTCTCCCGAGTATAATAAGTTGATTCGGACCCATCGATTTAGTTTTGACAGTAGTGGAATTTATCGGTTACCATGGAGAATGATCCGTGATGGGTACCGTTTTCCAGCGCACGGAGAGGTGAAGGAAGATGGAGATTTGCCCTGGGGGGATGCCGTTGCACCGGGTAAATACAAGTTGGTTCTGACTACCGATGACAAGCAGGCAAAGCGACTTGATTCAGCGATTGTTACGGTGAATGCTACGGGGCAATATGTATTTTCTGAAAGCGATTATTGGCAAAAACGGAGATGGGATGATACGCTGGCCGCATCGGTTGGAAGAGCAAACAAGGCTTTTGAAGCTTTGAAGGAGGCCGAAAAGATGATTGCTAAAGTTACCAGTGCAAATTATACCAACGATAGTATAAACGCGGAGTTAAAGAAGTTGCAACAGCCTTTGTTAGATTCTATCTCTACCCTTAAGTTGTTATATATGTTGCCCGAAGGTTATCGCTTTTATGAGGATGCAACCATTCGATTAAATGATCACTTGGGAGCAGCTGCCGGATTATTGGGAGGAAGTGATGCAGTTACAGAGAATGTGATTTTATCCATCCGGAATGCACAGAGACAAACCGATAAAGTATTGGCAAGAGTAAATACGTTTTTTGCTAAACAATATTCGCCGTTTGTGAATTTAGCCAATAGCAAGCAAAAGGATTTAAAACAAATACAATTACCGAGTGCGTTTTAAATAAAAACGAAGAAGCCATCTTGTTCAAATTGTCAAGATGGCTTCTTTTGAGTTATTGGCCTTTATATTGGCAATTACTAAGTGAACTATTGCCTATAGTTTATTTATGCCATGAAACTTTTTGCTTTTTCTACAAATCGCTCTAAGGCTTCTCCTTGTAACTGACCGCGTTGCAACATAGCCAAATCCATGTAGTATTGGATCAGTTGTTTCTGATCGTCAGCCGATGCATTCAACGCCTTATTTGCTAAACTGTGATTGGCGTTAATAACCATACTTTGCTTTTTTAAACCCAAATCACCCATAGGGAATCCTTGTCCCATTTTCGCCATATCGTCCATTCGGCGTTCCCACTCGCTGCGGTGGATGGAAATGAAATCATCGTTGGGCGACAAAGCCTCTAATTTCACGTCAAAAGCTAACTCATTCACGATTCCTTTTACGGATTCTTCCAAAGATTTACGTTGATCTTCGGTTAAAATATGCTCAATGGTTACTTCTTTTTCAATCAATTGGTCGATGGGTCCACCATCCACACAACGGAATTTAACCTTCTCGAATTTCGATTCAGCCCAACCTGCAAAATGGGTATCTAAAGGACCATTTAACACAATTACTTCGTACCCTTTTTCTTTTGCCGCTTTGATATATAAATGTTGGATAGAGGTATCCGTAGTGTAAAGAATTACCGTTTCACCGTTTTTATCTTGTTGATTAATTTTCGCATGATCGATCCACTCCTGAATGGTATGTAATTTATCATCGGTGGTTTTTACCAAGCAAATGTCTTTGGTTCTTTCAGCAAATTTCTCGTCAGCCACCATTCCGTATTTCACAAACAGGTCTAAATATTCCCATTTAGATTGGAAATCATCTCGGTTTTCTTTGAAAAGTTCGTTGAGTTTATCGCTTACTTTCTTTGAGATATGCTGAGTGATTTTTTTCACGTTTGAATCACTTTGCAAGGCACTACGACTCACGTTTAACGGGATATCTGGAGAATCAATAACCCCTTTTAACAATACCAAGTATTCTGGAAGTACGTCTTTAACATCTTCTGTAACAAATACTTGGTTGCAGTATAATTGTACTCGGTTGTTTCGGTTATCAATGGCTTCGTTTACCTTGGGGAAGTATAACACACCGGTTAGATTGAATGGATAATCGGTGTTTAGGTGAATATGGAACAACGGTGCTTCTTGCATTGGATACAGCTCTTCGAAGAATGTTTTGTAATCTTCTGGTTGAAGATCCGCTGGTTTTTTGGTCCAAACAGGTTGAGTATTATTGATTGATTCACCGTCAAATTCTACGGGGATGGGCATGAACCTACAGTATTTGCGTAATAGTTCACGAATTTTCCATTTGCTTCCGTAGGTTTCAGCATCCTCATCGGTAAGGTATAAAATTACATCTGTACCGCGTTTTTTACGCTTTCCTTTACCGATGTTGTATTCGGTAGCTCCGTCGCAATCCCAATGTACCGCTTGGGTATCCTTTTGGTAGCTTTTGGTTTCGATAGCAACGCGTTTTGATACCATAAAAGCGGAATAAAACCCTAAACCAAAATGACCAATCATTTGCTCTGGGTCTTTATCTTTCCATTGTTCGGCGAACTCACGGGCACCTGAAAAGGCTAATTGGGTAATGTACTTTTCCACTTCTTCTTCGGTCATTCCGATACCAGAATCCGAAATAGTCAGTGTTTTTTCTTTTTCGTCCAGGGTGATGGTAATTTTGGCAGAGTCAATATCGTCTTCAAATTCACCAACTTTGGACAAGGTTTTCAATTTTTTGGTGGCGTCCACCGCATTACTTACCAATTCTCTAATAAAGATTTCTTGGTCTGTGTAAAGGAATTTCTTAATGATCGGGAAGATATTTTCCGATTGTACTGAAATTTGTCCGGTTCTCATGCGAAGGCATTAGCAATCGATGTACCAAAGCACGGTTACTGAAATTTTGTCAGTTTGTGATTTTTACTAATGGAGAAAAACGTTTTTGAAATTTTACGAATGTCAGTAGGGTAGCGTTGTGCATACTACAACATTGATTAATTTTGGGAATCAATTCATGGATTCGGTAAAGATTAAACCTCGTCTAACTCCGCAACAAGCAAGACCTAAAATTGAAAAGTACTGTTCATACCAGGAGCGGAGTCAATGGCAGGTTAGAAAGAAGCTAATGGATTATGGTTTATCTTCCGTAGATGCTGATATGATGTTGGTGGAATTAATTCGTGATAATTTTATCAATGAAGAGCGATTCACTCTGGCATTTGTTTTCGGAAAATTTAAAACGAAGGGCTGGGGAAAGAAAAAAATCCAACAGGGGTTGATGGCGGTAGGTGTGAATGAAAAACTAATTCTTAAAATATTAACGGAGTTGCCGGCCGAAGATTATTCAGATAAATTGGAGATCATCGCCCAAAAAAAATGGCGTTTGATTAAGGGTTCCACGATTTATGAAAGGCAGGTAAAGTTGCAGCGTTTTCTACTTGGCAGGGGCTACGACATGGATGCGGTGATTAGCATTGCCAAGCAGATATCCGCATCTTCTGCGGATGAATGATGGGCTGGGTTTCCTTAAATTGAGTAGTTAAATTGGCTTTATTTATAGGAGAAATTAAAACACGGAATCTGCGTTTAAAGCAAAATTGGAAGTGTTTAATTGGTTGAATTTTAAGTGATTTATAGAAAAAAGGATTTTTCCATCTTTAACCATTCCAAGGCAGAATCACCTAACATGATTGCTTTTTCTTGATCGGTAAAGTTGGATGATTTGATCAATTCACCGGGGTTATCTTCGCCTAAGGGGAAGGGATAGTCGGTGCCAAGTGTAACACGATTAACGCCCACTAAATTGGCTACAAACTTTAACATGTCTTTATCGTGTACTAAGGAATCCAACCAAAACTGTCCTAAGTATTTTTTAGGATTATGAACGTTATCAACGGCTACTAAATCCGGTCTTGCTTGCCAACCGTGTTCTATTCTTCCTATGGTAGCGGGGAAGGCTCCTCCTCCATGTGCAAAGGCAACACGAAGATGGGGCAATCGTTCAAAAACTCCTCCAAAAATCATGGAACAAATGGCAAGAGAAGTTTCGGCGGGCATACCTACTAACCAAGGCAGCCAATAATCGGGCATTTTGGTTTTGGCACTATACCACCATGGGTGAACGAACAAAGCCATGTCTAAGGCTTGCATGGCTTCGAAAATTGGAAAAAGCGAGGCGTCGTTTAAATTCAGATGATTGATGTGCGAACCAATTTGAATTCCTTTCAATCCTATTTTCTTGCATCGTTCTAGTTCTTTAATTGCCAAATCTGTATGTTGCATCGGCAAGGTGCCTAATCCTACAAATCGTTTGGGGTATTTTTCAACGATTTCGGCAATATGATCATTTAAGAAGCGAGAAATTTCTAACGTGTCTTTGGGTTCGGCCCAATAACTGAACATTACGGGAATGGTGCTTAATACTTGCACATCTACTTGATGGTGGTTGCATTCTTGTATGCGCTGTTCCGCCGACCAGCAGTTGTGTTCAATTTCGCGAAAAAATGCGGTATCCATCATCATTTTCGCACAGCAGGGTTTATGATGGTCTAACCAAACAAATTCACCGTAACCAAATTTTTGTGCCCAATTGGGAATGTTTTCCGGGATGATGTGGGTATGAATATCAACGGTGAAAAATTGATTTGGAGACTGTAGCATGGGGCAAAAATACAGCAAAGGTTTGTAGTTGGGAATAACTGCGAGTAAGAGTATGTTTGCGGTGAAAAATTTTACCCATGAGTCAGCAGGGAAATCGCAGAACGGTGGATTTATTTGGAGCCACCAGTATAGTTGTTGCCAACATGATAGGAACGGGCGTGTTTACAAGCTTGGGTTATCAGTTATTCGGGATTCAAACTGGATTTGGAATCGCAATGATTTGGCTCGTTGGAGGCTTGTTAGCATTTTGTGGAGCGGTATGTTATGCAGAATTGGCCACACGATTTCCGGAAGATGGTGGCGAATACTATTTCTTAGGTAAAATTTATCATCCTGCGGTGGGCTTTGTTGCGGGTTTTGTAAGTTCAACTGTGGGTTTTGCAGCGCCCATTGCTGGTGCGGCCTTGGCACTTGGGGCCTATTTAAAAGGAGTATTTTGGGGATTGGAACCGGCAGCGAGTAACGGAGGTGATGCCGTAACCTTTTCGTTGCAATGGTACGATAAATTACAATCGCCGGATTATATTATCGCCGTCTTTGTCATCCTCTTAATAACGGGAATTCATTGGTGGAATGCGCGTTTGGGCATTGATTTTCAAAAAGGATCAACGGTGTTGAAAATAAGCATGATGGTATTATTTATTCTGGCAGGTATCTATTTGGGTAATCAACCGGTTAGTTTCCTTCCATCGGATACATCGTTTACAGAGTTGTTTGGTGCAACAGGGACAGCCACTTCGGAGATACCGTGGTGGCAGCCATCTTGGATTACAGGAGCTTTTGCAATCAGTTTGGTTTGGGTGAGTTTTGCTTTTAGTGGTTGGAATGCAAGTACCTATATTGCTGGAACTATTGTAAATCCAGAGAAAAACTTAAGCAGAAGTATCATCGCGGGTACCTTAACTGTAACGGTGTTGTATGTCCTGTTGAATATGGTATTTATGATGGCTTCGCCAGTTAGTTCTTTAGTAGGTGTTAAAGAGGTGGGTTTGGTAGCGGCGCAATCGTTGTTGGGTAAATCTGTTGGTGGATTAATGGGAGGAATCATCAGTTTGTTATTGGTTTCAACGATTTCGAGTATGGTTTTCGCTGGCCCAAGAGTATTGGCTAAGATGTTTGAGGCTATTCCGGCCACGGTTTCACTTGCCAAGCGAGAAACGGATGGAAATCCTCGTAGAGCTATCGGTGTGCAATTGCTGGTTACCTTGGTATTGTTATTTGCCATGGACTTTCCGCAACTTATTTATTATATTGCATTTACGCTCAGTTTATTTACGATGCTTACGGTTTTTGGGATGGTATGGTTGAGAATTAAAGAAGGAAAACCCACGGGATACAGAGCATTAGGATATCCCGTTACCCCATTGATCTTTTTGGCTGCTACGTTTTTGGTAGCTATGTTCTTTATCGATCAAAAACCAACTGAAAGCGTATATGGTTTAAGTACTATTGGTTTGGGATTGGTATTTTATGGAGTAAGTAAATTATCAACTAAATCAAAATCAGTAAATTAAGCTGATGAATTAAATCCAATCGGCGATTAAAAATAACGCTTTATACGGCGGAATTAGTGCAGTTTGTCTTTCCGATGCTGAATAAACCAAGAGGAAACCCAAGCGGTGAAAGTTCCAAACATACCCACACCGGCAGTCATAAGAACGGCAGCAATCATCCTTCCTAAAGTAGTAACGGGATACATATCGCCATACCCCACCGTCGTAACCGTAACGTAAGCCCACCAGATGGCATCTTCGGCAGTTTTTATGGTGCTTCCGGGTTTGCCTTCTTCTACTTCTAATATGGCTATACTGGCAAATATCACTAGTAAAATATACGCAATAATTGCCGCAGTAAATGTGCTTTGAATACGGGATCGAAACAGGTAATGTATGATTTGTTGGGACGATCGAAAGGCGCGAAATATTCTTAATACACGGATGATTTGAAAATAACCTGTTTGGCTGAAAACACCGATAGCAGGGATACTTGTAATTAAATCTACCCATCCCCATTCGTTGATTAAATAGTGTTTTTTGCTTTCAGCTTTTCTGAGATTTACGATAAAATCAAGAATAAAGATTAAACAGACAAACGCATCAGCAATGTGTAGCAATCGAATAAGTTGCGGGGTAATTTCAAAGAGAAACTCGATGATTACGGCGATGATTACGTACACCGACATCAACATGCTTACGATGTTTAAACCCGTTAAGGATTTATGTTTGGGATGAAACGAATCCGCTTCCATGCTTTTCGAAAATAGGCAAAATTATATTTTGCTTGAAGTTTTTTCGATTCTTAAACACAGCAATGCTGCAAGTAATAGTAGGCCTCCACCTATCATAACTGCGTGTATCTCGTTGTTATTCAGAAGATTTTTCATCACTTTGCCAAAAAACAATGATGCAATGATCTCAGGGAGTACGATGAAGAAATTGAATATTCCCATATAGATTCCAATTTTATTTTCGGGAATACTTCCGCTTAGCATACTGTAAGGCATACTGACGATAGAACTCCATGCAATACCCACACCGGTCATTACAAAAAATAGCAGGTTTGCATTATTTTGTTCTACTACCCATCCAAAGGAAAGCAGGGCTGCACCACCAATAGTGAGACAGATCATGTGGGTAATTCGATTGGTAAAACTCTTGGCCAACCAAGGAAGAATAAGGGCGAACAAGAAGGTAATTAGATTCTGAAAGCTAAAGGTTAACCCAGCGAATTCGCCACCTTTACCAAAATTCGCTTTAGCAGTACTACGATCGCTTATAACCATCCATTGTACGGCATTCTGAGGCAGGTTGTTTTTAATGGTTTTGCGGTGGTAGGCATTATACATATTTAACACCGTATCGTAGGTGATATACTGTACTTTTTTACTGGTGCCATCAACTCCTAGAACCGAAGTATCGGTAGTATATTGAATGAAATATCTATCGGATAAGGTGTCTTTGTTCCAGTTTAAACTCAGCAGAACTAAGGTGTCCGAAGAGGCAGTTGGTAAAATAGTTGAATCCACTTTTTCGTTATCTTCACTCATGTTCGTTTCTGTTTCTTCGAGCATGGATGAATCTTGATTTTCAGGAGCGAAGTAGGTGATCTCCATTTTGGGATGTATTACTTCGGTTGCGGAAGGACTGCCTTTAAATAGGCTTTTACCCACCGATGGACTGTAGTAGAACCACATTAAAAATAGTCCAGGCCAGGTTAAAAATTGCACCAATGCCAATTGTTTCATGCGTTTGGGCATGTGGGTGATTGCGTGCAAGATCTCCATCGCACCCGCGCCGAACCCTTTTTTACTTTCTTCAACTTTTTTACGATCTGGGACTTCGGAGGGGGGATATTCTTTACTGGTTAATATGGTATATAATACCAAAACAAAAAACGCAGCAGCACCAATATAAAAACTGAGTTTTACGTTGTACGGAATGGCAGACGTGCTGTGTAAATCCGGTTTTATGCCCACCCAGTTGGTCAATATCCATGGTAATGCGCTGGCGATAACACTACCGGCGCCAATGAACATACTCTGCATTGAGAATCCAAGATCTCGCTGTTCTTCAGGCAGTTTATCAGCCACAAAAGCACGAAACGGCTCCATGGAAATGTTAATAGACGAATCCAAAATCCACAACAAACCTGCCGCCATCCACAACTCAGAACTGTTTGGCATTAGGACCAAGGCAGCCGAACTGAGTATGGCACCAATAAGGAAATAGGGTCGTCTTCTACCCCAGAAAGGATGCCATGTCCTATCGGAAATGTATCCAACTATGGGTTGCACAATTAAACCGGTAAGCGGCGCCGCTAACCACAATAATGGAATTTTATCTGGTTCAGCATCCAGAAACTGATAGATGGAACTCATATTGGCCATTTGCAGGCCCCAACCAAATTGAATCCCCATGAATCCAATGCTCATGTTGATTATTTGGAAAATCGACAGTTTCGGCTTTTGATTGCTCATACGCTACAAAGATTAGATTTTTTTATTGTCCGATGATTACAAAGCCCCAAGGCTGTAAATGAATATTGGATTGAATATCCGGTTCCGAGACGGATAGTGTACCCTTTGCCGAAGTGGTTTGAAAACGATCGCCGATGAGGATTTGTTGCGATGTAATGCCTTTAGACCAATCGTATTGATTCAAGGCAATTGGCGCAGGTTCATCACTTAGATTACACATCACCAAAACACTTTTTTGTTGGTAGGTTTTCTTGAAAATAAAAACCCCCGAACTCATTCCTTCTGCAACTGCAGTGGGGGAACTTATTATTTCCATGGGGATGCCATCCACGTTAAGTAAGGCTGGATGGGTGTGTTTTAGCGTGTTCATGCTGCGGTACCAAGCGTAACGGGAGGTATCCGACCAAGAGGGGATAGGGTCTTTTTTAAAGAACTCCAATCTTTTTTTATTATTGGCTTCTTCACCAGAGTAAATTAAGGGTATGCTGCTAGAAAGGGTGTAGTTGAGCATGCTAAACAGTTTCCATTTTTCGCCATACTTTTCTTCTACAGTACCATTCCAGGTGTTTTCATCGTGATTGGTGATGAAATGCATGGCTAGGGATCCTTTTGGGAATCTACTGCGCATTTCTTCGATGCTTTTGATAAAATCTGCCGCTGTGATTTTCCCTTTGGCCAATTCTGCCGATTTTCCATGATAGTTCCATGCGTAGTAAGCATCAAATGCTTGGTTCATGTAGCGCGCTGGGTTGGGATCTATATCCGGGTTCCATTCCATTTCGGCCAACATAAACAACTTTTTACCCGCTTTAGATTCTAACGCAATTCGTGCTTCTTCCCAAAAATCTACGGGTACCAAGAAGCAAACATCGCAGCGGAAGCCATCCAATCCTAAATCCAGCCAATACTGCATTTGCTTGATCATTTCTTTTCGTAGTTCTGGATTTTTATAATTTAGCTGCGCTACATCGGTCCAATCCCAAGGGGTTTTAATTCTTCCTGAATCATCGTGTTGGTACCAATCGGGGTGCTGTGTAATCCAGGGGTGATCCCAAGCGGTATGGTTGCCCACCCAATCTAAAATTACTTTCATACCGGCTTTGTGCGCCTGATCAACCACCTCTTTAAAATCATTAATATCACCGAATTCTGGGTTAATGCCCGTATAATTGCTAATGCTGTAGTAGCTGCCTAAATCCCCTTTTCGATTTTTCTTTCCAATAGGTTGTAAAGGCATGAACCAGAGTATATCTACTCCCAAATTTTGAAGTCTAGGAATATGCTTTTGGAATGATTTAAACGTACCTTCTTGGGTATATTGACGCACGTTAACCTCATAAATGACAGCATTATTTACCCACGATGCGTTTTTGAAAATCGGATTACTGCTTACTACCGGACCATCGGTTGCTTGTCCACCAATCTGTTTAAAGTCGCTGATTTTCAACTCTATAGGTTCTACTTCATCTATATCGTTTTCATCTTGGGTAATAACGGATTTCTTTTTACTAAAGCAAGCCGATAGCGTAAAACTTAAACAGGCAATACCTGCCAAAATTAGAGATTGGTGGCGGATGGATAGCATCTTATTTTTCTATTTTATTGGGATAGTTTTTGTATTGGTGTCAATCATACACTTACTATCCGATTTGCAATATAGGAAAGAAATTTGAAACTGCTTGGTTTTGTTTAGGCAAGAAGTATGAACTTTGCAGTCGATGGAACTGAAAGAACTAATTCAACGGGTAGAAACAGGCATTCAGCAAAGCGGTGTAAATCCGGAAGATGCGCGCAGCGGTGATGATGGTCAGTGGTTGTTATTACGCAACGAGACCCCCATTTACATTGATGCTTGGTTGGATGAACAATCTAGTCCTTGGAATTATTTTCTGTTTGAAACCGATCCCTCTGTATTTCAAATCACCTTACCCTTTTGTTACGCACCCACGTTGCAACGAGAAGCCTTCTTAGAGGAATTACTAACTGTGAATTTAAATTTACTGTACGGTAAATTTTCGTTTAACAGTAGGGATAACGTGGTGGTGTTGTCGTATCGTGTTCCAGGTTCTTCCTTCAAATCTGAGGATTTATCGGCAGTAATTGACGGATTATCGTATTACTGTGAAATGTCTTACCATGTATTGAAAGACGAATTCAATTTAAAGCGGGTATTGGTTGAAGGAGAAAACGGGTAATTTTTTTCTCACAGAGCTAAGTTCCCCGTAAGAAATTACCATCAAATGGTAATCCGAAGCGATAAATAATTAACTCAGAAAGTTATCGGTTTTTTTATCTACCCGATTGATTTACCATACGTTGTAAATCGATAATACCTTGTCTAGCCGCATAGAAGGTTGGGAATATTTTCAATGCCGTTTGGTAAGCGGTAGCTGCTCCCATGACATCGCCCTTTCCTTGAAGAATTAATGCTTGAAGGTAAACATAAGCGGCTTTAGAAGGTACATTCTCCTTAACTCGGGCTTGGATGTGTTCCATTCTTACTTCGCCTTTGGAAGCATTTGGGTTATCCAAGGCCAAGGAAATCATGGAATCCGAAGTTAGGATGTTGCCACGAGCCATTTCCACGAAACACATGTCCCACCAATAGGTATTTTCTTTGGTTTCTTGCCAAAGTTCACGGAATAAGAGCATAGAGGCGGTGTCTTTGCCTTGTTCTAGCAATAATTTGGCTTTGAGTTCGCGCAATGCGTTGCTTTTAGGGTTGTATTTTAATCCTTTTTCTACGTAGTAGTAAGGAGTTTTAGGATCTCTTACCACGCCAGGATTTCCCGAATTGTAAAAATAATGGTAGTAACTTAGAGAATCGTATGCCCAACTACTAATGGAAGAATCTGCACAAACCCACTGGGTTAATAACTGCGTAGCTGTAGTGTAATCGCGGGCTTCTACCGACATATTATACGCTTTTTCCAAGCTAGTTCTTTGGTCGCCCGAACAAGCAACAACCAAGGATAAAGCCGATAGTAAATACAAGAAATAACGTTTCATTATTGTAGCAAATATAGTAAGATATTTTTCACCCCTTCGTTGTACTTTTGCGTATATGTTTGAGAACCTGCAAAATCGATTAGAGAAAGCATTTAAAAACCTCAAGGGACAAGGAAAAATCAACGAATTAAACGTTGCCGAGACGGTAAAAGAAATTCGTAGAGCATTGATATCGGCCGACGTTAACTTCAAG
>CAYUNO010000014.1:0-20297 GCA_964446075.1 uncultured Flavobacteriaceae bacterium
TATCGTTGCTGCGGTTTTCTAATTTAATTCTCATAATTCCAGTTGCCGGAGCATACACCTTGAGGCTGATGGTTTTGTTGGTTGTAAAGTTAAATGCATCTGTCATTTCAACATATATACCTGCCCATGGTTCATTTCCATGCACGGTTTCCAAAACTTTAGCGCTGGTATTGATACCTCCGGAATGAGGGTTGTTGATTATAGCATAAGTGCTGTTACCGAAGGTTGTGAATTTAGGTTCAACGGATTCAAAATCTATTGGTAATGTATAGGTAGGATCGTTGTTCCCTCCATTGTCGATAGGATAATCTTCAGGCACCAAACGAACGTACCAAGCCAATTGGCTATTGGCAGCGTCGATGTATCGCAAATAGATTTCGTTCTCACTCATTCGAACTACTTTGTAGGTATTCACCCCGGTATAATAGCCGATAAATGATTTACCTGATACAGTTAAGGTGGTATCGGTTCCTAAAGTTAATGTCCAGTTTTGGTTTAATTGATCTGCAAATGGAGCGGTGAAGTCGGTTTTAGGCGATGGAGCAGCTCCTGGGAAATTACTCTCCTGCTTAGCGTTGATGTATACATCTCCTTGAGTCAGCTGATCAAATCCAAATCCTTTCAAACGGAAAACGAATGCATCGTTGTATAAACCGGTATTTGATTTATCGTTTTTCTTCGCTGCCCACCACTCTGGAAAATCTCCCGCTGCTCCAGAAGGATTAGGACCTACTCCAAAGTGAGCATCACGGGTGGAATCAATCACCCATTTTTTATATCCTTTTCCAGCACTTCCTCCAGTTAAGATCGTATATAATGGATTGTTTAATAACGTTGCATCGTCTTGATCTATGGTAATGGTTTGTGAAGAAGAAGCACTACCGCCGGAGTTGAAAACTGTAAGTGTTACGGTGTAGGTGCCTTTTAATGGGAAAGTTCCTAGAACCGTAGGACCTTCAGCTTGCGTACCGTTACCAAAATCCCATTTGGCGATAAGATTTTTATTCTTTGCATTAAATTCGATGATATTGGGATTGTCAGGAGTTGCTGCATAGGTAAATTCTGCATCGGCAGCGGTTGGTGGAGTACCCAAACTGGGTTCGTCTTCGCAGCTTGATAAAGCAAATATGCTTACTGCGCTTAAAAGTAATAGTTTTATAGGTTTCATATTCAATTAATTAGGTTAAATAGTTTTTTGATTTTGCAGAAGTTTTTTTTAATAATTGGGATTTTGTGACCATTTACCTCCAGCTAAATCAATTTCAATTTGGGGTAGAGGAAAGACTTCGTGCTTTCCAATCACAAATCCGGGTATAGAAATGCTGGCTTGACCTGTGCGGACTAAATCGAAAAAGCGATGACCTTCGCAAGCGAGTTCGAAACGTCTTTCTGTCCAGATATCGTTGATTAAGGAATTACCAGCGTTATTTAAAGCGGGTTGACCTACCCTGGTTCTAACCTGGTTCAAATACAAACGAGCTTTTGTTTCATCAGGAGAAGCTTTTCGAGCGTTGGCTTCTGCGGCCATCAGTAACACATCGGCATAACGAATTACTTTGTAGTTTACCGGACTGGTTAAATCATTGTCGGGCAAACCAATTTCTCCTTGTTTTTTAATGTATTTATTGTTGTAATAACCGGTGTGTCCTCCTGCACCTTTTGCGTAGGTGATATCTTGAGGACGAGGTTGTTTGGCGATAAATGCATCAATATCCAAAATGGTTGCATCTCTGCGAATATCCCCTGTAGCAAATGCATCGTACAAATTCTTGGTAGGTAAGTTGTAGCTGTTTCCATCGCCGTAGGTTGGACCATTGTACTGACGAATTCCTTGGAATCCGGGTCCAGCATTTCCTTCTAAGCAAATTAAACAACCGTATCCACCGCCTTCAGAACCAGTATATTCAACATCAAAAACTGTTTCTTTATGACCTTCATTCGCAACGGTAAATAATTGGTTATAATTTGAAATTAGCGAATATTGATTTTGGTCGATTAAAGTCTGAAATGTCTGCGCGGACTCATCAAACTTATCTTGATATAAATACACTTTCCCTAATAAAGCTAGGGCAGCACCTTTAGTTATTCTACCTTTTTCTGCTGCAGTCCAATCCAAATTGGCAGCTGCGTAGCTAAGGTCGGTTTCAATTTGCTTGTAAACATCTGCTTTAGGTGTGCGGCTAACGGTGGTAACTTCATCGGCTCCCAATCGTTTGTCAATAATCAATGGAACATCTCCAAAGAACTTTACCAGTTCAAAATAATAGAATGCTCTCAAGAATGAGGCTTGGGCGAGTATATTGGTTTTTCCGGTAAAGTCGATTTTATTTTTGTTTTCCATGATGAAATTTACGCGAGTAATTCCGGCGTAATTCCAGCGAAAAACATTTCTAAGTTCTTGGTTAACAGCAACATGACTCATGTCATCAATTTCGTGTAAGCCACGGGTGTCATTAACGCTCTCACCGCCAGCAATGGTGTTATCGGAAGCAATTTCTCCAATCCAAACGGATAAAAAAGATCCTTGCAGCAGGTCGTAAGCACCGGTTAGAGCTCGCTGATAGTCTACAGGAGTATTGAAAAAATTATCGGCATCTTGGGTATATGCAGGTTTAACGTCTAAAAATTTCTCACATCCAAACTGTGGAATTAACAATAGAGCGCCAACAATCGAGGTTAAAATGGTCTTTTTCATAATTAGAAACGAAGTGAAAAGCCTAACATTACGGTTCTAGCTTGAGGATAGAAACCATTATCAATTCCAGCGCCTAATGCGCCTCCCACTGAGCCCAAATCGGGATCATAACCCATGTAACGGGTAAGAGTATACAAGTTATTTGCGGATAAATAAATCCTCAAACCGGTCATTTTCATTTTTTCAAGCGTCTTGCCTTTAAGTGTATAACCAATTTGTAAATTTCTCAATCTTAGGAAAGAACCATCTTCAACATAATAGTCCGAAAAGACATTATTACGGTTCAGAGAAGTTGTAATTCTTGGATGATCGTTGGTGCTATTAGGCCCAGTCCAACGATTGATGGTGTATGCCAATTGATTCGCATACGGCTGTTGACGTTCGTAGTTTCTTACGATTTTTTGTCCGATAGCGGCATACAATTGCATGGATATATCCCAACCTTTTCGGGACAGGCTAATGTTGTAACCGGCAGTGAATTTTGGCAATGGAGAACCTAAAGATTTTTTATCGGTATCATCGGAAAAGCTGATAACTCCGTCACCGTTTTGGTCTACAAATTTCAAATCACCGGGTTTAGCCCCTAACTGTTTAACAGGAGATTGGTCGATTTCTGCTTGTGTTTGGAAAACACCGTCTGTTTCGTAACCCATGAAGTAGCCAATCGGTTGACCTTTTTGGAAACGAGATGCAACACCACCACCCACGCCGAATGCGGCTCCGGGGATAAAGTCAACCCCTTCTGGGGTACTCAATACAATGTTTTTAAGGTAGGCTGCGTTTAATCCCATAGCTAAATTCCAACGCTTTTTTAATGAACCTTGGTATTGAATATCCAATTCTACCCCAGAGTTAGAGACATCTCCAGCATTGATAATAGGCGGATAGCTTCCGGGTCCAGCAGTACCTAATAAACCGGATACTTCGGGTTGGAATAATAAGTCTTTAGTTCGTTTAATGAAATAGTTAAACGTAGTAGTGATGTGTTTTCCGATGCTTAAATCGGTTCCGACATTGAATTGCGAAGTAGATTCCCATTTTAAATCTGGATTACTTGCTCTGCCGATTGCTACCCCTTTTACGATGATATCGTTGAAAACATAATCGCCCTCACCATTTAACAATCCTCTGTATGCGAAATTCTCGATTTGATCGTTTCCGCTAACCCCGTAACTGAGTCGGATTTTAGCAGTTCGCATCCAATCGATATTATAAAAATCTTCATCGGATAACATCCAAGAACCGGACAGGGTAGGGAACCAACCCCAACGGGAGTTAGGTCCGAATTTGCTAGAACCATCTCTGCGGATGATACCTGACAAGAAGTACTTATTGCGAATGCTGTATTCTCCACGCACAAAACCGGAAAGCAAGCGTTCCATGAATTCCCATGAGTAGACGTTATTAAGGTATCCTCCGGGTGCTAAATTGGCAGATATATCGGCAAAATCTAAGGAGTTATTTGGGATGTTGTAAGCAGTGCCTCCTAGATAACTTCCTTTACGTTGGAAGATGGAAATACCGGCAGTAGTTTTTAGTTTACGACCGCCTTTGAAGTCTTTTGTATGATTTAGAAACGATTCGAAGTTTAAATCACCGAAGGTAGCTCTGCCCTCTGAAACGGAAGCCCCACGATCAATGGTAGTACCAGGAGCAATTTCAACGGTACTGGGATCTAAATTTTCATTTATCGCTGTATTCTGTGCTTTGCCTGGTCCAAACCAAACTAAAGGAGAAAACGCTTTATTATCTACCAAGGCAAAATTGTAATTAAAGCGATTGGTAAAGGTTAAATTCTTAGTTAGTTCGCCGGATAATTCTTGTTTACCCACGAATTTGTTTACCCAAGCCCAGTTATAGGTGTTGTCGATTTGAGCAAATGGGTTTATAATATCACTTACTTCTTCTAAGTAGGTGTATTTTCCGTTGGACCCTTTAATTGGGTCGGTTGGAAAGGCATTAATAGTATTATACAATACACTGCCGATGCCGTTTTCGGGCAAAGCAGATCGTTTTTCGTTGGTGTAAAGGAATACACTGCTGTATTTCCATTTATCGGATAAACGGGTATCGAAATTCACACGACCGTTTAAACGGTTAAAGTTGGCTTTTTGTAAACCAACGATACCTTGTTGATCAAACATGCTACCTCCAATGGAATAAGTAGATTTGTCATTTCCACCGTTAACAGAAACATTCAACTGGTGTATTGGAGCCAATTTAAATAGCGAATCTTGCCAGTTAGTTCCTTCACCAAGCGCTGTGTTTTTAAACGGTAGGCTTTCTCCGCCTGCAGCGAACATTTCGTTTTTCAATACGGCATATTCTCTAGCATTAAGTAGATCTAATTTTTTTGCGGTCTGTTGTAGGCCTTGGAAGCCTGAGATCTCCCATTTTGGCGCACTTTTTAGGCTGCCTTTTTTGGTTTCAATGATGATTACACCGTTGGCGGCGCGCACACCATAAATTCCTGCAGTAGCATCTTTTAATACGTTAATGGAAGCGATATCATTGGGACTTAACGCATTCAAACCATCGCTATCGTACACAACACCATCAACCAAAATTAGGGGATCATTGTCTCCAAAAGTGCTTAGGCCACGAATTCGTATACTGGCAGTTCCTCCGGGAGATCCGGAATTGGTGCTTACCACAACTCCTGGGATTTGACCTTGTAAGGCTTGGTCCATGCGTGGAATATTTAACTTTTCAAGCGATTGGCCTTTCAGTGAGGAATTGGCACCGGTAAATTCTTTCTTGGATGCTTTACCATAACCTATGATCACTACTTCGTCCATTTTATCCGATTCTGAACTGTCCGTTGCCGTAGTTTGAGCAAAAACCGGTAGACTCAAAGAAAACCCCAGTACAATTGAATATTTTTTGATTGAAATCATTTGATGTTTTAAAATGTAATTGATGCGTTAAAAAAAGGGGGTGAAATCACCCCCCTTTTGTTCAAACCTATTCAAACAATTATTGCTTGATGAATCGACCAACAACTGTGCCTTTATTCGTTTCAACCGATACAATATAAGTACCAATTGATAAGTTAGAAATATCAATACCAGCAGCAGTTGCAGTAGCGTTGATACACACTTTTCCATCCATGCTGCTAATAACTACTTTATTTCCTTCAGAGATATTAGAAATCCACAAAGTATTGTTAGCAGGGTTAGGATATACATTCACAGAAGCTTTAGCCAATTTGGACGCAGACGCTTGTTGAGCGCGTAAGAAGCGGAAGTGCCAATAGGCAGGGGTTCCGTCGCTAGTTTTAATTGCGATATCTGCAATTAATGTATCTGCGTTTACTACTACTTCGTAGGTAATGCCATCAACAGCATCAGCAGGGGCTTTCAATTCTCCACCGTTAATAACTTTGGCTAAACCTAAGTAGTTTCCTTTTCCGTTTACTGTAATAGTTCCGTCTGAATTATCTTTCCAAGAACCTGTATTTGATCCATCGTGAGGAGCAACAGCTGCAGCGCAACCATCGGCAGTAGCACCTTGCCAACCTTCAACCCAAGTTGCTGAGCCTAAAGAGTTTGTGAAGGTACCATCTTCCTTGAAGGAATAAATATCATCGGCCAAACATGGGCGAGTAGTAGCATTTAATGGAGTGTTATACCAAGCAACATTTCCTTTCGCTGGACCAACACCTAAGAAGGTCATGTTCCAGTCACCCTTAGGATTGGTAACTATTTTTTGTACAATTTTGTGCATTTGAAAGAACCAATATCCACCGCCGAAGTTGATGTTAACATTCATGGTGTCTTTTGCTCCATTGAAAGTAATTTCATAAGTAAGGGTGTCTTTGGCATCGCTATTGGATTTCAATTCGCCTGAGTTTGCAGCTTTGGTAATTCCTAAGTAATTACCTTTTCCGATGATAGAAACTGTTCCATCACCGTTATCCATCCACTTTCCTGCACTTGCGCCATCAAATGGAGATATTGGAGCACCACAGCCTTCTGCAGCAGCACCTTGCCAAGTTTCCAACCAAGTTTCTGTTCCTAGTACGTTTTTGAAGCTACCATCCGCCATGAATTGGTATTCATCATCGGCTAAGCAAGGACGAGTAGAAGAATTTAAATTTGTATTATACCAAGAAACATTTCCTTTTGTAGGTCCAACGCCCATGAAGTGCATTCCCCAGTTACCGGTAGGGTTGGTTTCAACGGTTTGACTTCCACCCTGTTTTTTCAAGGTGTAGCGCCAGTAACCACCGCCGAAGTTAATGTCTACGGTCATGTCATTACCGCTAATTGCAACTTCGTATACGATAGAGTCAGGGGCAGCCGAAGAAGATTTTAGTTCACCTCCGTTATAAGGTTTCGTAATACCCAAATAGTTTCCTTTACCAACGATGGATAATTTGCCTGCGGTGGCATCGTAACGCCAAGTACCTACGTTCTTACCGTCGTGAGGAGCAACAGGAGTTCCGCAGCCGTCGGCTGAAGCACCTTGCCAAGTTTCCAACCAAGTTTCACTACCTAGTTTGTTTTCAAAGGTTCCATCTGAGTTGAACACATACTCATCGTCTGCTAAACAAGCTCTGTTGTTTGCATCAATGCCGGTGCTGAACCAACTAAAATCGCCCTTATTTGGTCCTACACCAATAAAGGTGCACTTCCAAGTGCCTGCGATTTGTGCCATGCTGCTGGCAGCTAATCCTGCAACAAAAGCCATAGTAATTATTTTCTTCATATATATAGATTTTTTTCAAATATAGAAGATTTATCGAGTTATAGTAAAAAATACAATAACTTTTTTGACAAATGACTGATGTGTAGTTTTTTGACAACTAAAAATCAACAATTTACACAAACAAAATCGATGAAAATATGTAGGAGTTTTTATCCTACTTATGGTAATATTTACAATATTAACTACTTAAAAAAAGACAATTTCAATTGAAATTACTCAATTGTTTAGATCGTAATAGCAAAATTTAGAGATAATTTAGAATTCCCAACGATAAGCGATGTAGTAGCCTATGCTTTTTAATCGAATGTTGTTTTGAAAGGTATTTCCTTGGTATTGAATTGCTTTTACAGGGCTACTTAAAGAAAATTGATTATTGATTCCACCTTCTAAATGTTTTAATCTAACACCTGCGCCAAAATTTAGCATAGGTATAAATGGTTTAATTACGTTATGAGTTACTGCGGGTGCAAAATCATAAAATTCAGCAGATGCATTCTTATACCAAGAATAGTCTGCAGTAAGCGGGTTGGTAGAGCTTCCTAGATAACCTCCGGCGCCAATAAAACCGAAAACTTCAAGCAGTTTTATATCAATGGCTTTGGAATAATGTACGTTGAACCCATGTAAATTAGAGGAAAATGCAGGTACTGTGGGGCCATAAAACCCTAATTGGTTGTCTTTTACTTTTGGCCTAAGTAGCAGGGAGGAATACATATTCATGTAATCTATCCCTAATCGATTGCCTTTTTTCATGCGGTATTGGTAACGCAATGCCAAGGGAGTATTTAGGGTCTCTCCAGAAACGTATTCGCAAAGTAAATCTGGGCTTACCTGTAGGACAAAATCACTGGTTGAAGAATTGGACAAACTCACCATGGGGGTTATTGAATGTCGTTTTACCTGCGTAATCTTCGGATTTTTTTTGGTGAAAGCTTGATTTAAAACAGGTTCGTGAACGTTTATAATATCGGAGATTTCGGTCTTTACCAATTTAGATGATGGATTTTCCTTAGCCGATACTAGAGTATTTGACAGGCAAAGTAATAGTGCTATTGGAAGTATCAACTTTTTCATACATTCAATTTACCATTTATTATTGTATCGATCGTAATATTCAAAATTAATTTTAAAACCGTACCGGGGTTTTTCGAAGAGATTTGAATAGCCGGCAGTGTAGTAAATACCAATTTTATATCGATCTCTCCAGATGCGAATCAGTTTATCTATTCCCGCATACCCTTCATAAAAAAACATATTTCTGCGTTCCGGTGCGTAAAGAATATTTACTCCTGCACGTTCACTTAAACTCAATTTTTTAATTAGCGGAATTTTATTGACCAATGCGCCGTTAAATCGATGCTGGTAATGCACTTCTACAAATCGTTTAAAGGTAAAAAAAGTACTGTCTAACTGTTGAAACGCATACAATGGAGGGGTGAAAATAGAAGCATCCCCCCTTCGTTGATAGCGATAATCAATTAAACTGATATTGCGATAATTCAAGAAACTGCCACTGTTTGCTTTGATCTCGGAGGTGCCGAAAAGTCCAATGGGAAATTCGTGGTTTAAGTAATATTCTAAGTAACTGTAATCAATGCTACTACCCAAAATACCGGGTAGTGCTTTTTTGAAACGTATCCCAAATGTTGGCCAAGCCGAACCGAGAATTACCTTTTGTTTGGGCTCAGATATAAATCGTTGAAAGGGAGTGTAACTTAAATTTATGGTTGCATAAAATGCTGTATTACTGTTGAAAATAGAAGGCCTATTGTTTTCGAATAGACTGTCGCCAAATTCATCGAATTGGTAATTCGACATATCTTCTCGGCTAGAATACTCTCCTTGTAAACGAAGAAATAGTCCATTGATTAATTCTTGATTATGGTAGGCCGTGATATGATTGTGAACGTAGAAATTATCCCTTCTAAACATATCAATATAAGCTGCATTTCCGTTTATCACACCAAAATCGCGTCCTCCAGAAACGGTAAAACTCGCTCTTTTATAAGGATTATAAAGGGTAGACAGATAAACGGTTCCCCGTAAATCTTGGTTCCTTAATCCATAACTTATATTTTCACTTACCGATATGCTCCGCTTGTTTTCGAAGGTTTTGTCTAATCGAGAAAACATACTGATTCTTGTTCCTCCTGGCCACCAAGGTTGGTAAACGGACCATAATGGTTGAAACGACATCTCCAAACCTTTCTTGCGATTTTTGTATCCTTGACCTTCTAAAACCAATGACTTGAAAGAAACCGAATTAATGGATTTCTCTACTGAATCGAGGTATTTGTCAGAAGTGTAAACTCTTTGTAGAGAATCATTTACGGCGATTGCCCTTGCTTGACCGTAGCTTAATGGGCTGCTTCGTTGCTTTTCCCAAAATGCGGAATCTCGTTCATAGGCACTATCTATAGTTTTGCTAATTTCCAATCCAAAATGGTTTTTTTTCCACTGGGGATTGATAACTCGCGATTTAACATCCACTTCCGTAGCTGCAGAAAGTGTAGTTTTTCCAAATTTTGCCGAATAATAAAAACGCATCGAATCAGATATAATCCAGTTTTCATCGGTTTTATTGAAGTACTGAACAATTTTCATTTCATCGTACTCTGCCATCAAATGTTTTGGAAATTCAAAAGCCGATTTTAAAATCCAAAATCCATGTTCTACCAGTTCAAGTTCTCCATCTACGGTAGCATTGGCGGTTTGTCTTCCTTGTAAATGTATTTTTAAAACTCGTCCCCATTTTGGATGTTCGTAGCTCCCTTTATATTGAAATTTATAGGCTAATAATGCTGAATTACTGAGCGGACTCATCACGGGAAGTGGGCAGAGCGCCGGTACCTGAAATAGGTTTTGGTATGGGTTGAAGTCGCCATCGGTCGCTGTTAAATAGAATAAAAATGATTTCGATCCGATTTTGCGCACACCTTGCCGAATTTCTTTGAGTTTATTTGGGTATGCTTGGTCTCTAATCATCAGTATTTCCATGAAAGCACTGATGCGTTGAGTATCGGCTATCCGATCGTAATCTTTGGTGGTGGCAACATGCTTTAAGGATAAAGAGGTAAGTGCCGAATCTGTAATTCGATTGCTGTCTTGCTGAATTTCTTGTTTACTTGTCCTTGCTTCTGTGCTGCTATCAGTATTTTGTTTGGTGGTTGAAATAGAATTAACAAGGCTATCTAAGGATCCAGCGGGCTTTTGTTTTTTCTGCTTGTATAGAGTTTTCGATTCTTCGTAGGCTTTGGTGTAAACGACCGACGAAGTGGCGGGAATTCGTTTGCTCCAAGAGTCTCGCATAAGAATTGCTTGACGCATATATCCGGGTCCCGGATCTTTCCATTCTTTGTTAATTACCAGTGTTTCAATTCGTTCTGTCTTAGGGGTAAGTACTACTTTCAGTGTATCTTTATAGTTGCCCTGAACGATAATTGGAATTTCTTGTGGGTAGAAATCGGGGTGAGAGAAAATTATTTTATAGGTCCCTGTTCTCAGAGTTAATCCAAAAAAACCATCTAATCGCGTTTGCGACAAGGACATACCTGATTTATCAAACAATTTTACATTAGGTACGGGTGCCCAGGAAGTATCCGTAACAATTCCAACCAGTTGAGCTTCAGCATTGTTTAAACTAACAAATGGAACAATTAAAAGAAAAAGTAAACGTAGCGCTTTTGTTTTCACCGTTTTACCTCCTTCTTTTTGGATTTGGTAGGCTTGAGCGTATAAGGCAACGATGGAATTTGAGCAATAAAGTAAGGCTCAAATAATTCGGGATTTGGCTTATTGCTTGGATCCCACAAAAAGCCAGGCAATTCTCTTTTATCCTTGGGTAATTGATCGATGGGAAACAGGGTTCCTTCCGGGTTTTTGAAGAATGTAACCGTTTCTAATTTGCCGTTATTCATGTTGATTCGCATGTCGCCACCTTCAATGAAATTGGCAGATTCAATTTGGTTTGAATCATTGCGAACGAAGTAGATACTCTTTGATTTTCGATATACTTTAACCGATTGTATTTGTTGATTTTGATTAAAATAATTAACCATGGAATCACCAGAAACTTGCGAGAAGTAACCGTTGCCCTCTTCCAAAGTAGAGAATGCTTTTGGAAATACATGGAGTTGTCGAATTTGTTTATTGATAACCACCATGTACATAGAATCACCTGAAATTCGTGTGGCGGAATCCCATAAAACGGGTTTGCTTGAGAATCGAACGGTGGAATCGATTCGCCAAGAAGTTAATCGCTTCGTTTTACCAGTAAATCCTGCTTGTAAGAAGCCAACATTGGCAATTGCATCGAAAGCCTTATCGGCCAAACTGTCGTTAAAATACAATAATGTATCGGCGCAAATTTTAAATGGTTCTTTGGGATTATCTACCTGGTATACCAGTGCTTTTTGTTGTTGGTTACCAAACAAATGCATTTGTTTAATCTTGCCATTATACCAGCCTGTTTTGCCCCATCCTTGCAGCTGGTTGGCAGAATCTTTAATCATTACATGCCCCCAACACTTGCCAGTTTCATTTTTTTTATCAAATTCCAGTGTGTCGCAAACCAAGAGTTTACCGGGTTCAAACAGTCCAACTTCACGATAAAAGGTTCCGACCTCTTTTTCTGTGTTGTACCAACCGCGTAGGAAGGTGATGGAACTTTGCTTGTAGTCTATTTGGGAAGCTGAAAAAAAGCTGGCTACTTTGGAGTCTGTTCTGTATTGAAGGGTGTCGGTTTTTACGGTATAATCCGGGGTGGTAAGTACCACGTTATATCGGAAATACATGGTCTTTTTTGCGGGGTCGTATGAGCCGGAACGGGAGGTTAAGCGTGTGTCTTTATCGGTAATATTGCCACCAGAATTGTACCAACCTACCTGATTTTGGGTGTTGTATTGAATCCACGGGGTGGCCAATTCCAAGGTACCGTCTTTAAGTACAACTGAGCCTTCTACTTTGGCAATATGGGTTTTATTATTGTAGTATAAATTTCGACCGGTAACTACCACACCTTCAGGATTTAAAATTCGCACATTCCCTTTGCCAACTAAGTTCTCGGATTCGGGATCGTATTCTGCTTCATCGCAAAAAACCCGAGAGCCACTTTGTTCAAATCGAACATTATCTTTGAGTAGTTGAACCATTTTGCCATTGCTTCGGGACGATTTCATTCGGCCGGCTTGAAGGCTAATGGGTTGCGCAAATCCGTTATTAATCCAAGTACATCCCAACAAGGAAAACAGGACAAGGGATATTCGAAATTTGAGCGCGGTCACTGAAGCAATGAATTAACTTTGCAAAATACGTGTTTAAAGAGTTTAATCGGTTGGCAAATCTATGGAATTGGAATTTAAACCGATGTGAAACATTATTGGCAGTAAGTGGCGGTGCGGATTCGATGGTTTTGGCGAGATTTTTTAAAGAGCTAAATTATCCGTTTGCAATAGCGCATGTAAATTACGGTTTGCGTGGTGAAGATAGTAATCAGGATCAACGTTTAGTGGAGAATCTAGCTCAAGAATTGGGGGTTGAGTGTTTTGTGCATCAGACCAGCCCCGAAGCGTTGGCAAGATCGCAAGGCATCTCATTGCAGATGTCGGCCAGACATATTCGCTACACGTTTTTTGAAGAAATCAGAGCTCAATTTACAGGAAGATTTGCAAAAATTGCTACTGCGCACCATGGTAATGATAATTTGGAGCACTTTTTCTTATACATGTATCGCGGTAATTATCGGGCGGCATGGCGCGGTATTCCGATAGAAAATGGGGATGTAATTCGACCTTTATTGGGGTATTCCAAAGAGGAAATTTATTCCATAGCCAATGCACAAGGATGGCTGTGGAGGGAGGACGGAAGTAACCAGAAATCAACGTACTTACGCAATAAAATTAGACATTGGATTATTCCTGCCTTGCAAGATGGATTGGATTTTGTAAAAGAGTTTTTTGAATTGAGCATTCAGCAGCAGCAGTTATTAGCCGATAGCAAGCCAAGATTATTGCTGGAATGGGAGCGATGGGTGGAGACTGATTTAGAGAACAATTCTTTTTGGATTCCGGAAACTACAGGCAATCAACGGTGGTTAGAGGAAATAGAAATGAGAAATTTCGCCATAGATCGACTCCAAAATTGGGGTTTTACGCAAGACCAAATCGGTAAAATCCTAAATTTTTCGGTACAAATTGGGGGCAAAATAATCGGCAAGAACTACATAGCTTATAGAATTCGATCGGGCTGGAGATTATTTAAGGAATTACCGAAATTCAAGGATGGAAATCTTAAAATTGCTAGGGTAACCGAAGATGAATTTGTGCAATGGAAATCCGAAAACATTGTAGAAACAGCGACAAATACCGTCTTTGTGTCGCAACTGGTTCAAGGGATGAATTTAAAGGTGGGAAGTAGAAAAACTGGAGACTTTTTTATTGGAGTATCAGGAAAGAAAACATTGTTAAGCGATCTATTCATCGATTTAAAAATCGAAAATTATTTAAAAGACATGTATCCCGTGATATCCAATGATATGGGAGAAGTTATCGCGGTTTTAGGGCTAAAAATAGGAGAAAAGTACCGTGTGAAAATGGAAGATTCTTACTGTTTTCGTTTGGATTTCATTCAAAATTAAAGGGCTTTTACAAAAAATCGTGTAGGTTTGCTAATATGAAAGCCATTATTCCCGTTGCCGGTATTGGTAGTAGACTGAGGCCTCATACCAAGACCCAGCCAAAGAGTTTAATCCCGGTTGCGGGTAAACCAATTTTGGGTCATATTTTGGATCGGTTGGTAGGAGAGGGAATTGAAGATTTTGTATTTGTAATAGGATATTTAGGCGATCGGATTGAGCAGTATGTTAGAGAAAATTACAGCAATTGCAAAACCGAATTTGTTATGCAAACTCTGGGAAAGGGTATAGGACATGCGATTTGGTTAGGTAGGGAGCATTTCCAAGAAGGTGAGCCGATGATGATTGTGTTGGGGGATACCATTTTTGAAGCGAATTTCTCTCATGTCTTGGGAGCCGATAGCAATGCTTTGGGAGTAAAAAAGGTGGAAGATCCGAGGCAGTTTGGTGTTGCCGAATTGCGGGAAGATGGAACCATCCATCGGTTAAGCGAAAAACCCCAAATACCCAAAAGTAATTTGGCTGCAGTGGGTTTGTATTACATCAAGGATACCACCATGCTGTTTGAATGTTTGGATTACAACATTCAAAATGAAATAAAAACGCAGAATGAATTCCATTTAACCGATGCGTTGCAATGCATGATTGATCGTGGATGTAAGTTCACCACCTTTGCTGTTGACGCTTGGTTTGATTGTGGTAAAAAGGATATTATTCTGCAAACGAACCGAAATCTATTAAAGCGCCGGGCGAATGAAGATTACAGCCAATTTTCGAAAAACAATATTATCGTCCCACCGGTGTATATCGCGGCTTCGGCGAAAATTGAGCACAGCATTATCGGCCCAGATGTAAGTATTGGGGAAAATGCGGTTATTCAACGATCGATTGTGAAAAATAGTATTATTGGTCAGGGTGCCGAATTGAACAGTGCATTGTTGGAGGACTCTTTAGTAGGGTCTGATGCTGTATTGATGGGAGCTATTCAGAGTTTGAATATTGGGGATAGTGCGGAAATAAATTTACGGAGTAATTAACCCATGGGATTTCGGATTTCCGCTGTTGATTTGGTAGCCTTGTTGAAGGCTAAAGCGGTGGAGATTCCTCCAGGATTAGGGGGTTATGAGGTGTTTACGGCCAATGCGAATCTGGTAAATAAAGCGGGTGAAGGTTTGATTTTACATGGATCTTCAGACCGACAGGTAAGCAAAATTTTATTTGATACCCGTCAAGCATCCGATGCCATGGCGTCGTTTTCTGAGACATTATTTTTAGCATTAACGGATAAAAGAAATGGCCATGATTTTGTAGAGGCAGCCTATCAATTAGGTGTTCGACAGTTTTTGGTTTCCGAAATAAGAACGGATTGGAGTGTTTTGTATGGTGCTATTTTTTACCAAGTACCCCATGTTTTGCAATCGTTGCAGGTATTGGCTGGTTGGTATCGAAGAACATTGACAATGCCCATTGTGGGAATTACTGGTAGCAATGGGAAAACGATAGTAAAGGAATGGATCTTTGAATTACTTCAAGAGGATTTTACGGATGTATATCGCAGTCTAAGGAGTTTTAATTCTCAATTGGGGGTAGCAATTAGCCTTTTGGAAATACCTAAAACCAGCGGGTTGGCTATTATTGAAGCGGGAATTTCTGCTCGGGGTGAAATGCGATCGTTGCAATCGATGATTAAACCCAATTTGGTAGTGTTTACGCATTTGGGTGACGCACACGATGTGGGATTTGCAAGTTTGGAGGAAAAGGTGGCGGAAAAATTGATTCTAGCCGAAGATGCAGATGTGTTGATTTATCCGTTTGATAAATCCATTGTGAGAGATCAAGTTAGTCGATTGAAACAGCGGTTCCCGATGATGAAAACGGTATCATGGGGCCAAGAAAATGGGGCATCGTTTCGAGTATTACCTTATAATGAGGGCAATTTGGAAATGCAATTTGTTCATCGGTCGGTAACGCATAGCATTTCTTTATCTCAGACGGATATTGCATCTCGCGAAAACAGCATGAGTGCCTTGTTAACCTTGGTTGCTTTTGAGCGTTGGGATCAAAGTCATTTGGATAGGTTCAAGTACTTGCCGAAACTTAAAAACCGACTAGAATTGGTGCAAGGAAAGCAGGGGAATGTGGTATTAAACGATACGTATTCAGCGGATATTGAGAGTTTTGCTGTTGCGTTAGAATTTCTTCAGCAACAATCGCCCTATAACCGAAAGGTTGTTGTTTTGGCTGATTTTGAACAGATTTCTCGAGATCAGCAGGCTTGGATATTATCAGTACAGAATCTGTTAAATCGATATTCTGTAGATCGATTATTTTTAATTGGTGATGTATTGGGCGAACATGCAAATTTATTTTCAGGAGCCGGGGTTGTTTCGGTTTATCCATCAACTCAAGCCCTATTAAATTCGAGCGATTTAAACTCGATATCCAATGCTGGAATTTTAGTGAAAGGTGCACATCGATATGGATTGGATAGGGTAGCTGATGCATTACAGGAGAGGCATCATGGTACCTATTTGGAAATTGATTTATCCGCGTTGGCGCATAATTTCCAAGTGTATAAATCGAAGTTGAGGCATGGTTCTAAAATCATGTGTATGGTGAAGGCATTTGGGTATGGAAGCGGCACGTATGAAGCGGCAAAGCGATTGGATTCTCTCGGGGTTGATTATTTGGGGGTGGCTTATTTAGATGAGGGAATTGCTCTTAGAAAAGCCGGTGTAAAAGCTCCCATCATGGTGATGAATGTGGACTCATCTCAATGGAAGTTGTTGAAAGAAAATTTGTTAGAGCCTGTTGTATATTCTAAAGAAGTATACGATGAGTTGTTGAAATTTGCCTTTGATAGCGATGTAGGTGAGCAGGTATGTTCTGTAGAAAATCCATTTAAGATTCATTTGGAATTGGATACGGGGATGCATCGTTTGGGATTTGAACTGGGACAGGCAGCTGGATTGATGAGCCAATTGAGAGATAATCGAATTCGAGTGGCTTCGGTTTTTAGTCATTTATCGGCCTCTGAAGATCAACAAGGGGATGAATTTACGCGGTTTCAAATTCAACAGTTTTCCCATGAGGTGCTCCAAATAGAATCTGTTTTGGGTTACAGTGTGTTGAAACATATCGATAATTCCGCTGGAATTGTGCGTTTCCCGGAGGCGCAATTATCAATGGTTCGGTTAGGCATTGGATTATACGGGGTGGATCCAAGTGGATTATTAAGCGCAGAACTTCAACCAGTGAATCGGTTAATTACAGAAGTATCGCAAGTAAGAATAGTAAAGGCAGGAGAAGGGATTGGTTATGGGATGCACGATGCGTCTAGAGTAGATCGAAAAATTGCTGTTATAAAAATGGGTTACGCCGATGGGCTACTTCGTTCGGATGGAAAAGGGGTTGGGAGCGTTTGGATTTTAGGAAAACGAGCACCATTGGTTGGGAACATATGTATGGATATGGCGATGGTGGATGTTACGGGAATTCCAGATTGTGTAGCTGGAGTTGAAGTTGAGATTTTTGGGAAAAACATCTTGGTTGAAGATGTAGCGCTTCGAAGAAACACCATCGCTTATGAAGTGTTAACCTCCATATCTCAGCGAGTAAGCAGGGTGTTCATTGATGGTTAGTTGTTGTTTGATTTAGAAGTATTAAACTTCACCCTTATTTAACAAAGGAGTTGAAAGGATTTTTCAGACCTTGGTATTGTGTGATATCCACTTTTAGTGAGCCCACGCGAATATCGGTTTGAATACGAATTGGGATTCTGTTTTCATCATCACTTACCCAAACTGTCATCGCGTCAGCCTTTGCAAAAACTCTATCTACAACAAGTTGTGGCTTGAGCTTAATACAGCGAATTTTACCAATATCGGTTTTAATTACTTCTTTTCCTTTGTAAGTAATGGGCAATTTAAAGATTTCATTATCGATATAAACATCTACAGGAAACTGAGCATTAATGGCCGCTTTATTGTAATCTAAGTTTCTAAGGTAGTAAATAGCGGAAGCAATGTCCTGGGTATATTTTGGGATAGTAATTTCGCCTTTTTTATTCCTGAGTTTTGCGTTTTCGTGATCGTATATAGCAATATCTTGGGCGAAATAATCATTTTCTCGTAAGGTCTTAGCATAGCGAAGCGGTGCTTGAGAACCTTGATCAATCCAACTTTCAAATTTATCGCGCACTTTGTATGCCCATTCAAAACTTTTAACCGTTTCGCCTTCTACTTTTACGGCGTAAGAGTTTTTCCCAGATATATTTTGCGCGTTAGGAGAAACGCTCATGCTAACAATACCCGCGTTGATGGCTCCGTAGTGAATTCTATATTTTAGTTGTTCCCCGGGTTGATAGGCATTATTTGATAATGTACGAAGGGCAGTGAATGACCCGTTTGATTGTTGATTATAGGGTGATAATGAAGCCCATGACCCCAAACTACTGAGAAGTATTAATCCCATAGATAGAGGGCTTAATGCAATGGAGTGTAATTTCTGTTTCATACCCGTTTTGGACAATAACACAACAATTGTGCAAATCCCCCAAAAGAAAAAAATCTTTTTTTAAATTTTACTAAATCCGAGGTGCTGGTGTAAGAAGATTCGTAATTGATTCCGACCTTTGACATTTATTTCCATGTCCAACAATCAAGAGCCAATTCAATTAACCCATTACGCAAAAGCCAGCGGATGTGGGTGCAAAATTCAGCCTGCAGTATTGCATTCTATGTTGGATGGGCTTCGAAGCGCTCCTAATGGAAATTTGATTTTAGGAAATAGTACTGGCGATGATTGTTCGGTATACGATTTGGGGAATGGCCAGTATTTACTTCAGACGGTTGACTTTTTTACCCCTTTGGTGAATGATCCATTTATTTTTGGTAAAGCAGCAGCAACCAATGCTTTAAGTGATATTTGGGCGATGGGAGGGAAGCCCATTATGGCAAACGCAATATTGGGTTGGCCGGTAGATACGCTATCTGTTTCTGTAGCGAAGGGTGTGCTACAAGGTGGAGTGGAGGCTTGCATTGAGGCTGGAATTGCTATGTCAGGAGGACATTCCATTGATTCTCCTGAACCCATCTTTGGATTGTCTGTTACTGGTTTGGTTAATCCGGAAAACCTAAAAACAAATGCGGGTGCGAGAGTAGGAGATTACTTATATTTAACCAAGCCACTAGGAATTGGGATGTTAGCAGCAGCGCATAAACGTTCAATAAGCACAGCCGATCAAGATACCGCATTATTTTCTTGGATTACCCGTTCCAATGCAGTGGGTTCTGCGCTCTCTAAAATTTCTGGTGTACATGCAATTACTGACATTACCGGGTTTGGTTTGTTAGGTCATGCGTTGGAAATGTGCGAGGCATCGGGAGTATTTATGGAAATAATGGGGGCCAATCTACCTAAAATAGATGCAGCTAAAGATTTGGCTCAGCAATTTGTATTACCCGATAACGCTATGCGTAATTGGAATTCCTATCAAGATAAAGTGGATTTGTTAAATCAAGATACTTTTGCTTGGATTGTAGATCCACAAACAAGTGGTGGGTTGCTCATCTCTGTGCAGCCAAATTCAGTAGATGATTTTTTGAAAACTTGCCAAGAAAACAATACGAATACTTGGCAAATTGGAGCGGTGACTGGTGTGGTAGATAAGGAGAACCAAATGATTGGAGGATCAACCAATACGTTAGCAAAACAAATTGTAATTAAGTAATAATTCCAAGGAGTAAGCTGTTGTAGGTGTTTATAGTAAATTAAATTACCACCACCGTTTACCAATATTAGTGATTAGTAATTTACACAAAGAAACTACTAATTTGGTGGGAGTAAAAAACTTTTAATTACAAAATTTATTTCTCATTGGACTAGCTAAGCAAGAAATAACTCTCCAATTATAAAATTATGCTCTGTAGGTTACCGCTTTTACCGCTTCGATGATTCTAGCTACATTGGGGAGATAGGCATCAACGAATGTTGGAGCGTACGGAAGGTTGGTATCCATAGATGTTACGCGGTGAACCGGAGCGTCAAGGTAATCAAATGCTCTGCGCTGAACGATATGACTGATTTCGGAACTGATAGACGCCAATGGCCACGCTTCCTCTACAACAACCAATCTATTTGTTTTCTTTACAGAAGCGATAATTGTATCGTAATCTATAGGTCTAACCGACATCAAATCAATTACTTCGGCATTAATTCCCATTTTTTCTAATTCGGCAACGGCATCCCAAACACGCAGCA
>CAYUNO010000015.1:0-20244 GCA_964446075.1 uncultured Flavobacteriaceae bacterium
ATAAAATTGTAGCTACCAAGAATGGCCAATCGCCCATTGAAGTAAGCAAATATTTGGTTGCGGGTAATAATCCAGAATATACCATTGATTTGGCGGAAAGGATGCAGGTGATTGAATTAACGGCAAAGAGAACCCAGAAGAAACCGGTAGATTTATTGAATAACCGAGTTGGTTTTACCCAGGACGAATTGTTGAATTCTGCGGGCCGTGGCGTGGGATTGCTTGAGAATACGAATTCGGCTATTTTAAGTACTCCGGCGGGTTTATCTATTCGCGGATCAAGACCAGACGGTAACGGATATTTTGTGGATGGTATGAGAATAATTGGTGGTGGTGCTACTCCGCCAACCTTAGGAACTCAAGAATTGGCAGCTACTATCAGCGGTATTCCTGCAAACGTGGGGGACTTAACCGGGGGTGCTTTCCAATCAACAACCCGAAGTGCTACTAGAAAAACTACCACTGCGATGGAGATGAATACTTCTCAATTCTTGGATGCTTTTGGTATTAGTGCGATGGAAGGATTTATTTCTGGTCCGGTTTGGATTAAGAACAAAGGAAAGAAAAACGAATATGTGAAATTAGGTTATGTTGCAAATGCTCAGGTTAGTTATGCTAAAGATCCAGGACCAACGAGAACCGGTGTTTATGTAGTAAAAGAGGATGTTTTGAATCAAATTGAGCAAGATCCATTGGTGTTTACTCCCAATGGTTTCGTGCACAGAGCGAGTTACTTGCGTGAGGATGATTTTGAGCGTTTGAAGGCTCGTCCAAATTCAGCTCAGTATGGTGGAAACGTTTGGGGTAAATTGGAATTCCGTCCAAGCAGTTTAATCACCATGACCTTGTACGGACAATACGTTTATGGTGGTGGTAGAGCGGCTACTAATTCTATCATGAACTACAAGAATTCGGCTAGATCTGATGGACATACTTATCGCGGATATTTTCAGTTTGTACAGAATTTCAAAACAGATAAAGAAAGTAGCATCAAGAATGCATTTTATACTATTCGTGCGGAATACCAGAATACGTATTCTTTTGGTAGAGATGCCAATCATTTGGATAACATTTTTGATTATGGGTATATCGGTAAGTTTACTGCGCACCCTACTGCATTCTTTCAGTATGCCAACTATGATCCTCAACAAAATCCGAATAAGGAGCCAAGAATTGTTCAAGACCAATACGGTAATTATGTGCAATTGAGAAACTATTGGGAACAAGTTGGATTTGCTGATACATTGTTGACATTTGAAGCAAGCAATTTGAATCCAATTCGTGCTCGTTATACTCAAAATATTTATGATTATTTTGCTTCGAGAGGTGCAAAGATTGCCAATTCAAACCAAGTTCAAGTAAACCAAGGTTTGTTAAATGGTTTCAATCCAAACTCGGTGTACTCTTTGCATGGTACTCCTGGAGGCATTACGTCGGGTTGGTCTAAATCCATGTCTGAGCGTTACAGCGTTTTTGCTCAAGGACAGATGCAGTACAAGCCAAAAACTGAAAATGGTATTGAGCGTGCCCCTCACGATTTGCAAGCTGGATTCTATTATGAGCAGCAGTTTTCCCGTGGTTATGGTTTAAGCGCTAACAATCTTTGGATCTTGATGCGTCAGTTGATGAATAGCCATATTCTTGAATTGGACATTGCAAACCCAATTTTGAGCTACGATGCAAACGGTGTATTCACCGATACTGTTCGTTACAATCGTTTGTTGAATTCTGCTTCTCAGACTTCGTTTGATAAAGCCTTCCGTGAAAAGTTGATTTCAGAGGGTAGAACGGATGTTTATGGAAATAAAATTGATGAAAGAACTTTCGTAGATATTAATTCCTATGCCCCTGGTGATTTCGACTTAAACATGTTTACAGCGGATGAGTTGTTGAACAATGGTAACAGTTATGTAAGTTATTTTGGGTACGATCACTTAGGAAATCGTTTGAATGGTAAGCCATCCATCAATGAATTCTTCGATCCTTCCAAGAGAATGATTGGTGCTTTCCAGCCAGTATATACTGCAGCTTGGGTGCAAGACCAATTCCAGTTTAAAGATTTGATTTTCCGTTTGGGCTTGCGTATGGAACGTTACGATGCTAACCAGTTGGTGTTGGATGATCCGTACAGTTTGTATCCAATCCGTACGGCTGCTGAAGTGACCTCCATCAATGGATTAGACATTTCGCACCCTGATAATATTGGCGATAATTTCAAAGTGTATGTAAACGATATTACAGCGCCAACCAAGATTTTAGGTTATAGAAATGGCGATCGTTGGTTTAATGCCGATGGTAGCGAATTGAAGAGTCCTGAAATTTTGGCTAACCAAACCAGCAACGGCAGAATTGCTCCGTATTTGGTTAATCCAAATCAGAAAGATATTGAATCATCTTCTTTGCGTGACTTTACGCCTGTAGTAAACTTATTACCTCGTATTTATTTCAGTTTTCCATTGGTTCCGCGTAAGAAGACCTTCTACGTTATTTATGATGTATTGGCTCAGAGACCAAACAGCGGTGCTTCTTTCTTAAGTATCGACGAATTGTACTATTTGAAATTCCGTCAAGGTAATACTATTTCTAATGGTGATTTGAAGCCTCGTTTGAAAACCGATTACGAAGTAGGTTTCAAACAATTGAGTGGAGTTAAGGAAGATAGAGGATTAGAATTAGCAGCCTTCTATACAGAGGTTAGAAATGACTTCGGCTTGTATCAAATCACTCAAGGTTACCCTGTAACGTACATTACGTATCGTAACATCGATTTCTCTACCATCAGTGGTTTCCGTGCAGAATACAGAATGTTTGGTATCGGTGGAAAAGGTAATATCCCAGGTCCATTTAATTTCAATGCTTCTTACATGATGCAGTTTGCCGATGGTACTGGTTCAAACATCAACTCTCAGGCTACCTTGATTGCCTCAAATCAGCCGAACTTGAGAAACGTAATTCCTTTGGGAGAATTGGATATCCGTCATAATATAAAATTGATGGTAACCTTAGCATGGTTGGGCGGAAGAGATCCAAAAACAAAGCAGAACTTATATCTTGGTCCTAAGGTTGGTAACAAAGAAATTTTCAAGAATACCAGTTTCTCTATTATTTCAAATAGTTACTCTGGAACTCCTTATACGCCAACCACTAGACCTGTTCAAATTGGTGCGGTGGATCGTGCTCAAATTAAAGGTGTACCTTTTGGCGCACGTTTGCCATGGAATCAACAGTTCGATGTTCAAGTACGTAAGCAATTCCGTTTAAATCGTGAAAGCAAAGATCCTTTGAAGATGGCTGCTTTCTTATTGGTGTCCAACATTACAAATCGCATGAATGTAGTAGGTGTATTCCCATACACTGGTCAGCCTCAGGATGATGGATTCTTAAACTCTCCTCAAGGTCAATTGTTGGCGAAAAACCAGATTGATGCTCAAAGTTATGTGGATTTATATCGTGTATTGTTAAACTCACAAACTGGAAATTTGGGTGCACCACGTACCTTGCGTTTTGGTTTGCAAGTGTTCTTTAATTAATTATTTAGGAAAGAAAACGTATGAAAAAAATAGGATTTGTTGCACTGTCGTTGTTGCTTGTTGGAGCTTCATTTGCCAGACCCATTGTGAATGTGGAAGGCAGGGCAAAACAAACCACTCGTCGCGGTGGAATGGCCAATACATGCGAACCGGCTTCGCAGAGTGTTGACTTGGACATTAACAACGTTAGAACGAAGTTGTTGAATGGCGGTGATATGTGGTGGGATTTAAATAACCCAAAATATGAAATTCCTAAAATCAGTGATCCCAATGCAGTAAGAAAGCATGCCTTGTTTTCTGGTGCTGTTTGGATTGGTGGAAAGGATAATGGCGGAAGCTTGAAATTAGCAGCGATGACGTATCGTCAGCGTGGTAGTGATTTTTATCCAGGACCCTTGGATACATCTACTGCCGCTACCGATCCAGTGCGTTGTAAGAATTACGACAAAATGTGGAAGGTAACTCGTGACGAGTTAGAAGACTTTGAAAGCAGTAAATATGTAAACCAAAGCACAGGTATCCGTGATTGGCCAGCTGGAAAAAATCGTGCACAAATGACGGGTAATGAGGCTTGGTACATGGCTCCATACAAAGAGGTTGTTGCGGATTTCTTATACAATCCTTTGGATGGTGAACACCCTGTTTTGGATGATCGCAGACCCAACGAAGAGAATGGGGTAGATCGTCAGCCAGATATGTTTATTTGGTGGGTGTATAACGATAGAGGTAACGTACACAACGAAACCCAAGGGCAACCAATTGGGGTAGAATGTCAGACTACTGCTTTCGCTTTTGCAACCAACGACGAAGTGAACAACATGACGTTCTATTCTACCAAAATGATCAACCGTGGTTTTACAACCATCAAAGATTGTTATATGGGTCAGTGGGTGGATGCCGATTTGGGTAACTACGCGGATGACTATGTAGGTTGTGATGTTGGCAGAAGTTTAGGTTTTTGTTATAATGGTGATGACGATGATGAAGGTGTTTTGGGTTATGGATTAAATCCGCCAACCGTAGGGGTAGACTATTTCGAAGGTCCAACCGATTCTGCCGGTAATCAGTTAGGTTTGAGCCACTTTATGTATTACAACAACGATAGTGATCCTATTCGTGGTAATCCAGGAGAAGCTATCGAGTTTTATAATTTGTTGCAAGGTAAGTGGTTAGGTGGCCAGACAGTAACTTGGGGTGGTACCGGTTTTGGTGGTAGCAAACCAGCTAAATATATGTTCCCTGGAGATACCGATCCAGATTATGCTGGAGAGAATTGGACAGAAAAGTCAACTGGAAACAGACCGGGTGATAGACGTTTTATTCAGTCTACGGGTCCATTTACCTTGTTGCCTGGTCAAATTCAACGTATTACGGTAGGTGTGGTTTGGGCTAGAACTACCAGTGGTGGTGCTGTTGGTTCATTGAATTTATTGAAATTGGCTTCGGACAAAGCTCAGGTGTTGTTTAATAACAATTTCAAGATTTTGGACGGACCCAATGCTCCAGAAATTGAAATTCAGGAATTGGAAAACGAATTGGTGATGAAGTTCTTGAATGTTAATTCCACAAAAGTTGAGAATTACTCTGAGAAATATCGCGATGCAAATAATGTTGAGCGTACATATAAGTTTGAGGGTTACATGATTTATCAGTTGAAAGATGCAACGGTAAATACAGGTGATTTGGATAATATCGATAAAGCGAGATTGTTGTTCCAGTGTGATGTTAAAAACAACCGAGGACAAGTAATAAACAAAGTGTATGATCCAAAGTTAGCTGCCTTGATTCCTGTGGAAAAGGTTGATGGTGCCGATAAGGGATTGCAGCATACATTCAGTATTAAGAATGATTTGTTCGCCACCGGTGCAAATACAACCTTGGTGGATTTCAAACCTGTTTACTACATGGTGTTGAGTTATGCGATTTTGGCTGATGATAGTTTACAAATCGATCCTAACCAGTTTTTAGCAGGTAGAAGAAATATTAAGGTATACAAAGCAATTCCTCATAAGACGGAACCCGAGAATAATGGTACCGAATTACAAAGTTCTTATGGAAGCGGACCAGAGTTAACGCGTTTGGCAGGTAGAGGAAATGGCGGTAACGTATTGGAGTTCTCCAAGGAGACAGTGGATGAGATTTTGGCTAACAATTTCTCTAGTAAGCCTAAATACGTTGCTGGTATGGGTCCAGTTAAGATTAAAGTAGTAGATCCTTTAAAAATACCCAATGCTAAGTTTGAATTTGTATTCCAAGAGTTGAAAGCCTCTTTGAATAGCGGTTTGAAGGACTCAATGACAAAGAATACTCGGTGGTTCATGGTAAATAAAGCTACCAATGATACCATTTATGCAGATACAACTATTGGGGTTAAGTTTGAATCGGTTCAAGGAAGAAAAGGTGCTAGTAACACTACCAACCAAACCTTGGCTGATTGGGGATTCTCGGTAGAAGTAGAGCAGGTAAACAATCCAGCTGAAAATGCAGTTGGAGATCCAAGCAATAGTTTAATTGGATGGTCTGTAGAATGGGAGGACAATGGGAAACAGTGGTTAACTGCTGTAGCCGATAACGACGGTGCCGCTACTCCTACCAACCCAGCTCCTTGGCAGAATTGGATTCGTTCAGGTCAATCAGGGAAAGCTGACTTAGGCACTCCTGGTTTTGATCCTGTAATTCACGATTTCTTCTCGGCTACGTTTGAGAGTTTGGATCCCAACCAATCATTTGAAAAGATTTGGAATGGTAGAATTGCTCCATACGGTTTGGTGGGTAGAGAAAAAGAAACCGCCAACGGCAGAAATACATTTGGATTCGCATGGGCTGGAAATTCGGCTCCTACGCAAAATCCTTTGGCTGAGGTAGCGAGTATAGAATTTGTTGTTACACCGGATAAGTCTAAGTGGACACGTGCAGCAGTTTTGGAGATGGGGGATGATGTAGTTTCCAATTCCACCGAGGGTCAGATGAAGGAGTTTAATTTGCGTTGGGCGCCATCCAAAGACATCAATGGAAATTCAGAGTCTAGCAGCACCGGATTGTCTTGGTTCCCTGGTTATGCTATTAACATGGAAACCGGCGAACGATTGGCAATAGCGTTTGGTGAAGACAGTTATTTACCTGGTGAAAATGGAAGAGATATGCTGTGGAATCCTACAAGCAGAGTTATTAATGATAATGGAAATTATCCAGCTATAGGTGGTAAACATTTCATTTATATTTTCGGTACTGGGTTAAGCGGTATTTCACGTAACATTCAGGGTGCTAGGTATCAGGGTAGCGATGATGCAGCCATGGCTCGTTTTGTTAACGCCTTGAAAGCTAAAGGCCCAGGACAAGATGTTAATAGTGCTACGGAAAAAACTCGTTTATTATCGCAAGTGATGTATGTTATTCCAGCATATTTAGCTCCAGGTTATACGATGAACGATGGTGTTCCGCCAACATGGGTTAAGTTTAAAATTAATGTTAAGAAGGCCTACACCACATTTGATGCGGGTAATGCAATAAACAACAATCGTCCTATGTACGAATTTGATGCAGCGAGTATTGCACCTAAAATTTCAAATGAAATTGGCAGGAAGAATTTAGACTTAGTTAATGTTGTGCCAAATCCATACAGAGGGTATAGCGAATACGAGAATTCACCCATTGATTCGCGCGTAAAAATTACAAATCTTCCTCCTACATGTACCATTACTATTTTTGATATTGCGGGTAATTTGATTCGTAAGATTAAGAAAGCCGATGAGAATACATTTGTAGAGTGGGATTTGAAGAATGGATATAATGTTCCAATCGCTAGCGGATTGTATTTGATTCACGTAAAAGCGGATGGTTTAGGCGAGAAAATTGTTCGATTCTATGGTATCATGCATGCCATCGATTTAGATTCTTATTAATCAATAATTAAACAGTACAATGATTGCAAACAGAAAGAATATTGTAGGATTAGGCTTAGCGATTGCTGCAGCTTGGGTAGGGGAATTGCGTGCGGGCAACCCCGAAAGACAAGGTCAAGCAGGTGCAGCCCAATTAACAATTAATAGTTGGGGTCGTAGCAGCGGCTTAGGATATGCTTATGGAGGAATGGTTCGAGGTTCAGAGGCCATGTATCTAAATGTAGCGGGTTTGTCGCGTTTGGATAATGCAACTGAGTTGAGTTTTTATCGCACAGATTGGTTGCGTGGTTCTGGTATTGGGATTAATACATTGGGATTTGCACAGAAGCTAAATGGTGGCGAAGGCGGAACTTTAGGTATTAGCGTTATGCAATTTGGTATAAAGCCAATTGATCAAACAACGGAGCAAAATCCATATGGCGGTATAGGCCCTTACCGAGTTAATATGACAAATATTGCGGTGGCCTATTCCAAGACCTTTTCAAATGCTATCTCTGCAGGTGTTGTGTTGCGTTCTGTAGCCGAAGGTATTCCCGATGCACAAGCTAATGGAATCACTTTTGATGCAGGTGTGCAATACATGACAACGCTTAAACCTGGTAATAAAGCCAAGAAAAAAGATGATTTCAAGTTTGGTATTTCAATGAAGAATATCGGACCTGATATGAAACACGAAGGAGATGGTTTAAGTTACAAGGCGATTTTGGATAATGGAAGTTTTTCTAAAACTATGCAAGTAAAAGTGGAACGCATTAAAATGCCTTCTTTCTTAAATATTGCGGCATCTTACGATATGAAATTAGACAAAGACCCGGATCAATACGATAATAAGTTAACCGCGGCTTTTGCTTTTACAAACTTTGCATTTAGCGCCAATCAGACATCGGTAGGACTAGAATACACTTACAAGAATATGTTGAGTCTGCGTGGTGGATTTGTTTACCAGGAGGGTGTAATGGATCCGGACAATAGAACTTCGGCGTTCACAGGTTTGCAGGGTGGATTGAGTTATTTATGGACCGGTGAAGATAAAACTCAGATTTCATTAGATTATAGTTATAGAGCAACCAATCCTTTTAATGGCGTTCACACCTTAGGCGTACGCATGGGATTCGGCGAATAAATTAATTTTTTTTGTATATTTGTAAATATGCATCAGTTGCGGCTGATGCATATTTTTTTAATCAATTTTAAGCGTATAAACCATGAGCGATATTCAGTATTTATCCAAAGAAGGATTTGAACAATTAAAACAGGAACTACACTTTCTCAAGACTGAGGAAAGAGCGCGTATAACCAATGCGATTGCTGAAGCTAGGGACAAGGGCGACTTAAGTGAAAATGCTGAGTATGATGCAGCGAAAGAGGCTCAGGGCCATTTAGAAGCGAAAATTAGTCAATTGGAAAATTTAGTTGCAATTTCCCGGGTTTTAGATAATTCGATGATTGATACTTCTAAAGTGAGCATCATGTGCAAGGTAAAGGTGAAAAACCACAACGTAGGTAAAGAAGCTGAGTATCGATTGGTTTCCGAACGCGAGGCTAATTTGAAGGAGAATAAGATTTCTGTTAAAAGTGCCATTGCTCAGGGATTAATGGGTAAGACTGTAGGTGATATAGTAGAGATTCAGGTGCCTGCTGGAATTGTTAAACTTGAAATCTTAGCAATAAGTATTTAATTTTTTTCGCGATGCCATCCTTGTTTTCTCGAATTGTAGCCGGTGAAATTCCCTGCCATAAAATTTTAGAAGACGAGAAACATCTGGCGTTCTTGGATATCATGCCGTTGGTTCACGGTCACGTTTTGGTGATTCCAAAAAAGGAGCAGGATTATCTGTTTGACTTAGAACCACAGGATCTCTCCGATTTGTGGCTTTTTGCTCAAAAAGTAGCTATAGGTATGAAATCTGTACTTCCGTGTAAGCGCATTGGGACTGCGGTTATCGGATTAGAGGTGCCTCATGCTCATATCCACCTAGTGCCCTTGCAAACCGTGGGTGATATTAACTTCGAAAAGCAGAAACTATCGCCTACACAAGACGAATTGTCTGAAATTGCAGAGAAGATAGCTTCGGCATTTAGGTAAATATCCACTATAATAGGTACAACCAAAATTGCTTCCTTATATTTGTTCTGAATGAAGCCAGAACTTTTTCATCTAGGTAGTCTAACGGTGTACGGATATGGTTTCTGTATATTGTTAGGTGTGGTAGCAGCATACCTCCATTTTTACATAAATCGGAAGCGTATAGGCATCACCGAAGATCAAATTTCAACATTGATTTTGGTCTGCGGTCTTTCGGTTTTTGTAGGCGGTAAGTTGTTTTTTATTCTAGAAGATCCGGTTTTATATATCACCGAACCACAAAAGTGGTTATCTAATTTAGGAGATGGATTTGTTTTTTATGGTTCATTTTTATTGACCATTTTAGCATTGTATTGGTGGTTTAAGCGCAATGGATTTGTTTTTTGGCGATTGATGGACGAAGTAGGAATAGCAGGTGCATTTGTGCATGGATTTGGTAAAATAGGTTGCCTATTAGCCGGTTGTTGTTATGGATTGGTTTGCGAAAAGGAAGTTGGGATAGTTTTTACCGATACTTTAAGTCGGGCTAGACCGTTAGATACTCCCTTGTATCCAACACAAATTTGGGATGCATTGGTGATTTTCGGGGCAATAATTTTCATGTACATATGGAGGAAATACAAACAATACGATGGGCAGGTTTTTTTGATTTATTCGGTTGTTTATGGCATTGGTAGAATTGTTACCGAAGAGTATAGAGGAGATGAAGCCAGGGGGTTTTTATTTGACGGTTTGTTAACGCATAGTCAATTGATAGGAATAGTGGTGGTTATTTTCTCCTTGGTTTTTCATTTTAAATCGATGCAGAATAAGAAGAATTTATCGGAAGTGGGTAACAATGAAATAACGGATAATTAGTTTTTGAAAATAAGTTAGCTGATTTGTTTTGTCAGTTCTGTTGTTGAATTTGACAATGGTTAAACAGAAATTTAAACGCAGGTGAAGTTTGCAGATGTTGTTGGTCAAAAAATCGTTAAAGAACGATTGGTACACGGTGTTACCGCTGGTAGAATACCCCATGCTCAATTGTTTTTAGGTGCTGAAGGAAGCGGTGCATTGCCATTGGCTCTAGCGTACGCACAATATTTATTGTGTGAGAATAAATCTGAATCTGACAGTTGTGGAAAATGTGGGAATTGTAAAAAATCGCAGCAATGGAGTCATCCCGATGTTCACTTTTCTTTTCCCTTTCCTGGAAAAAAAGGAGAGCGAGAAATTGCTAGTGATGTTTATACACAATGGAGAGAGGCCTTAACCAATTCTACCTATTTGTCGTATGCTTCCTGGATGAAATCCTTGGATGCCGAAAATAAACAAGGCAATATACCCATTTTGGAGTGCAGAGCGATTATACGGAGTTTAAGTTTGAAAGCATTTTCTGGGGGGTATAAAATTCTGCTGATGTGGCTCCCTGAATATTTAGGCAAAGAGGGAAATGTTCTACTGAAGTTAATTGAAGAGCCACCGGAGAAGACCATTTTTTTGTTGGTGGCCGAAGATTCAGATTCTGTTTTAAATACAATTATATCAAGAACGCAGTTGGTAAGAATTCCGCCGGTAGAGGAGGACGACATGGTAACGGCTTTGTTAGAGCAAGAAGGATTGGAGTTAGAAAATGCAAAGAAATTGTCAGTTGTAAGTGCTGGTAATTATTGCACGGCTTTGGAGCTCATCAAGGAATCGGAAAATCCCTTTTTAGAACCATGGAAAACGTTGCTAACATTCGCATTTACTGGAAGAATGGAAAAGTCTATCGGTTGGGCGGAGGAAATGTCGACATTGGGTAGGGAGGGGTTGAAATCCTTTTTTTTGTATGGGTTGCAATTGCTTCGATATTCGATGCTTCAACCTTATGGTGTTGGCGCATCGGCATGGAATGCACAAGAGGCGGATTTAGTAAAGCGATTATCGGGCTTGCAAATGAGTACCGATAGAATTCAAGGCATGGTATCGGCCATTGAAAATTGTATGTATGAGATTGAACGAAACGGTAATTTGAAAATGATATTGGTGGATGTTTCCTACCAAGTTTCGAAATGGATAAAAAAATCATAGCTTGGGCAACCTTCGGATGAAAAAAATCATCTTGAGGTAGAATTCGAGCATGCATTTCAACGATGATAAACCAGCAGGAGGACAAAGACTATCAACTGTTAAGAGACAGTTTAGGGGGCGATGCGCTGGCGCAAAAGAATTTTTTTGCTCGATTTTCCAAAACCGTTTATGCAGTTTGTCTGCGTTATATGTCCAATGAAGACGATGCCAAGGATATGCTGCAAGAGTGTTTAATTAAGGTGTTTCAAAAAGGCAAGGAATTCCGTTTCGAAGGTTCCTTGGAAGGATGGATTCGCCGGATATCGGTAAATACCTGTTTGGATCATATTAAAAAAAGACGATTAACATTTTCAGAGGACATCACCAATTTGGAAATCCCAGAAGATAAGTCTTGGGGATCAAGTTCTTTGGAATACAATGATTTATTAAAGTTACTCTATCAATTGCCAGTAGGGTATCGTTTGGTTTTTAACCTATATGCAATGGAAGGGTTTACCCATGCAGAAATAGCCGAAATGCTGCAGATTTCGGAAAATACCAGTAAATCTCAGTTGTTTAAAGCCAGGCAGTGGCTTAAATCTAAAATTAGCAGAAATTGAATTTAGAAAACGATTCTATAGACAAATTGTTCCGCGATAACCTTCAGGGTGCTTCGCCGGATATTCCTGCGGATGTAATGGAGAACGTGCTAAACCAGTGGCAACAAATGTCTACTGCCTCCGCATCATCTTCTAGCTCTGTTTCGCAGGCTGCGGAAGTAACCAAGGGTGCTAAAGGTTTGAAGTTGATATCAACTTTTAAAAACTTAGCAGTACTTCCCAAAATAGCTTTAGGAATTGGAACAGTTAGTTTGGTAGTTGGTTTGGTGGTTGTATTTATATCCACAACGGAAACAAACACTGTTGCGAATCCGTCTCTGAATCCTCTTGAGATACGGAAGAACGTTGAATCTTCTGCTATTATTTCAGAAAACGGTACGGTTACCTCTTCTGAATATAAAAAACAAGGGGAAAATGATAAATCCGATGTTTTACGTGGAGTTAATGCATCTGAATTTCAAAATAACACCAACGGTAAATCAGCAACGGATAAAATTGAAAATACCCAAATAATTAAAACGGAGGAAAATGCAATAAATTCTTCTTCGAACACTGCGCAATCGACTTCGAATTTTGGCAAACCGGTAACAGAACAAAATTCTGTGAATAGAAAAAGAGAGGGGATTGAATCAAAAACTACTGTGGCGGATTTGAACGTGGAAGTAATGGAGGAGGGTTGGGTTCAGGTAATGATTAATCAGCCGGTGAATGAGAAAATATTGTTGGATTGGGGAGATGGGAAGTTTGAAAAAATTAGAGGAAGTAAAGTATATCGACATCGATATTTACCGTGGACTAAGAAGCGGTTTACTGTTCAGCTACTGGAATTTAAGGATGCAGAAATGAAGGTAAAGTCGGTTCTTGCTCAGGGTTTCGCGATAGTAAGTCCGGATCAGCAGGAGGAAATTATTCCAGAAATCATTACTCCTAACGGGGATGGGTATAACGATGAGTTCTATGTAAAAATTCCATCGCCTGAATATTTTGAGCTTCTAATTTTTGATAAAAATAATTCCGTGGTTTTCCGTAGTAATTCCATGGAGGATCGTTGGAATGCATTGGCGAAAAATCAGCAAGTAATGGAGGGAGAATATAAGATTTTATTGACGCTTAAGTATAGCGGTGAAGCGTCGCACCGATTTATAAGAAAACGATTAATTGTACAACAGTAAGACAACCAAATGATATGATAGGCAGTCTAATGAACACATTTTGGGTTAATGGAGATGTTAAATACTTGTTTAAATCCTCTAAATCCAATAAATTTGACCGATTACAACTTCGAACAAAACCGATGATGACCGATATAAAATCTTTTGTTAAAAAAATTGTCCTAGCGGGAGTGGCTTTAATTGGCCTAAATACTACTGTTAAGGCACAATGCGTTATTAACTATGACGGTAACCCCTGCGTAGGAACACCTATCCGTTTTACTGGTTCTAATACAGGAACCACCCACGATTGGAATTTCAATAATGAAAACACACAAAGTGGATTACGGAATGTGAACTATGCTTTTAAAACATCAGGTAATAAAACCATTACCTATGTAACTACCGTAAATGGAACAAAATGTACTGCTACATTGAATTTGGTAGTGTACGAAAGCCCAACCATTAAATTGAAGTTAAAGAACTTGTACGAACAGTGTTTCGAAAAGAACTTGTTCTGTTTTGACGATAGTTCCTTTAATAAAAATGGCAAGAAAATCAAGAATATCAAATACTTGGTGGGTGATGGTCAGTTTTTTGAATATCCCAAGCCTACCCTGCCGCAGACCTTTTGCTTTAGTGTAAAGGACGAGCGCGGTGGTTTGTTTGATTTGTTCATTGAAGTGGAGGATGAGAACGGTTGCGTTACTTCAGATACCATCAAAGGGGCTGTAAAGGTGCGCGAAAAGATTGGTGCAAGATTTACATCGGATAAGAAAACAGGTTGCGATTCGGTTTTGGCAACCATGCGTAATATTTCGAGAATTGATCGCAGCCAGGTAAAATGTATGATTTGGAGATGGGGAGATGGTGTAACGGAGAAATTCTGTCCTCCAACGGCTGATCAGTGGGCTGGTCCAGGTGGAAATGGTATTAAGCGTTGGTTTAAAGGCCAGGGTACTTATAACTCTACGTTGTTTGTAGAAACAGCCGATGGTTGTATTGATTCGTTTACAGTATCGGCCTCTGCAACCGTTGTAAAGACAAAAGCGAGAATTATAGCTAGCAAAGATTCTACTTGTATTTCTGATCCTAAGATTGACTTCACCGTGGATGAAATTCCACAAGGTGCAACAGGCTTGTTGTGGACGTTTGGTGATCCTAACTCGGGACCACAGAATACAAACAATAGAAGTTGGGCTGTTTCACACAGTTTTACCGGTCTTGGTCCATTCTTGATTTCCTTGAAATACGGTCACCCTATTTGCGGTGTGCAGACCGTATTGGATACAATATTAATTATTGGTCCATCGTCTGTAATTGAAGTAACCAATCAGCGAATTGCTGAGCACGAGGTATTCCAGTGTCCAAAAGATGTGATGGATACGGTTCACTTTAATAAGAACTTCTCAACGTTCTATCATAACGATAGAAATTATACGGATGATGATTCTACATTTTATAAGTGGAATGGTACATTGGGTCACAATTTCACCTTAAATAATCAGACTTTCCGTAAAGTTGTTAAAGACAAGACAAATGCACCACTTACTCCTGGTGTTCATGGAGATCCTTTGGTGCGTCAGCGTGTTTGTGCGGTTCGTATTTGGGATTTCGGTGATAGCTATGCTCCTAAGTGTACAACAGATATTACAAGAAATAAAAATCGGTATGTGAATTGTCAGTATTCACATGATTCACTTCCAGTGCACTATTATAAATCGTGGGATTTGATCATGTTGTCTGATTTCAAAAATCAGCCCATGGAAGATGCATTGTGGTTTGATAGTATAGGATTGTGTAAGCGTATTGAAGTTTGGCCTTCGGATTCGTTTGCTATCATTCAAGATTCAATATTGTTTATTCCTCGCGATCAGGCGGATTCATCGATGGCGAATGATCCTAAATATGCAAATGCGATTAAAAAATATCAACAATACAAGTGGTTGAAAGGACCGGGTGAGCGTTATGTGGAAGACTCAGTTACTATTTACTTGGGTCCCAACGATACGGTTTATGTAAACAAAACCATGTACGTGGGTAGCAAGACCTCTAAGGTGAAATTGAAGGATAAAGACGTTTTACGAATTTTAAGTAAGACAGATTCAGCGTTATATGAGTTCTCTGAATATACGAAGCGCGACACCTTGCCTTTGCCTTTGTTGAATATTCGATTGAAAAAAGGTGAGAAGCCAAAGATTATAAGAATTTACCACGATCCTACCAACGGCGGTAGATGGACTGGTAAGAAAAAGAATTTCGATTACATAGTTAATTACAAGCGTTTCCGTGAATTGTATTATGCAAGAATTCCACAGTGTAATAACGTGAGATTGAAGCACATGGATACTTGTCACGTATTGAAATGCGAAAGTGAAGCTACCAAATCGATTGCCATGTTGCATGCCAATGCTGGTGGTGTAGGTTCTGGTTTGTTAAAAGATGCGATTGAGTGTTTGGGTGCGAAGAACCCGCAATACGGTATCACCTTTATATTGAGTGATTTAAAACCGGGATGTACTTTCTCTCAAGTGGAGATTAACTTCGACTCTGCTTGTAACCCCAATGGATTCGTTCCTTTGAGCGGTTTGTTGCCTGGACCTCGTCCTCCACGTCCTATCCCATATTTGGGTTATGGTTTGGAAGGAAACCCACCAAGCAGATATTCTAAGCAGTACAGTGCTGCTGAAGTTTGTGATCCAAGCGGTTGTATTACTGTAGGTATTATTGTAGGTAATGGTGTTCGTAAACCCGGTACTTTCTCTCCTCCAACCAAGGATAGACCCATGTGTTCAGATACACAGTGGTACAGAAAGTTTGCTTGTTTCCCATTGATTGATCCTGCTTTCGAAGTAGTAACTCCTAAGTTTAAGGCTCCAATTCGCAAGATTTGCAAAGGCGATGATGTTGTAGTTAGAATCCTAGAATCGAATAAGACTCGTACAGAAGATTTAAAATCATTGCGTTGGACTTTTGAAACAGGCAATGCTGGTCCTGATTACGCAAAGCAGTGGAGAAGATTTATTCAGGAAGATTATTTCCGCTATCAGGCATTGCCAAAAGGTTCTGCCTATGGTAGTGCTCCAAAAGGTACTAAGCCCGTAGTTGGTACAGACACATTGTATAATTATATCATTCAAAATCGCGGTGGTGATGATCCATATCAAATGGCTTGCTCCAACGTTTGGAATGATGGTTTAACTAAGATTTATGACGGTCCTGATACTTTGGTTACGGCTAAGATTTGGGGTTGGAAAATAGCTGCTGACGCTTCTGCTGCTTGGGATATAATCAAAGACCGTTTGGATAAAGCCGGTTTCGATCCTTTCGCAATCAGTCCAACTCAATTAGCAGCAATGATTTGGAATCGTGTTGGTGTTATCGGTCAGCCTGCAACGGGAGCTTATGGTTGTATTGATACTTTAGGTTTTGGTAAGTTTATCCGTTACTATTATGTTCCAGATACCAGCAAGATGAAGATTGTTCATCCTCGCGATACCAATATTAACCCATTGGATAAGAACATTGTAAAAGGATTTAACAGCGACAATCCATTTAGTTCGTATAAATTTAATCCTATTTGGGACGGTTATCATATCATCAGTTTGGCGATGACTTCGTCTAATGGTAAGTGTGACGACATCGCTGCATTCCCAATTATTGTTGGTTTTGCTATGGAATTGGAATTAAACGACTCTATTGTTTGTCAGGATGAAGCGAATACTTTAAGTGTATTGCCTAAATACAAAATGTTCCATCCAGATCCAATTAACTTTGGTACTTGGGACTTTACAGACTACTGGCGGAATCCTGATCGTTTGAAAGATGCTGGTAAGCCAAATCGTGAACCATTCACTAAATGGGATTGGAGTAAAGCAGATGATAAAGATAATGACCCTGCAGCTGGTGGTATTAAGACTATTTTTGCAGGTTCTCCTTATGGCGGTACAGGTGTTGGAACGATGATAAACCCATATGTTCAATTGGGTGGTGGCGGTCCGTTAGCCAAGTACTATAAAAATGATTCAGGAGTTTATGTGTTCAGAAACATTGCTGGTGATAGTACTGGATGTGTGGATACAGTAGAAAGACGATTGTTCATTACTCGTTTGGACGTTAAGTTTGATTTGAATATTAGCACTCCTAGCTGTAACTCAATTATCGAATTCTATGACTCTACCGTGTTGCATGATCCATGTCGTTGGGCGATGAAGAACTGTAACGGTCCAACTCCGATGATGTGTGACTATGTGCGTGAGTGGTTTATTGATTGGGGAGATGGACGTACAAACTTGTTTAAACGTGCTAAATCGAATGAAGCTGGTTTACCGGATCGGATAGCACACAAATACACCCGAAACGGTTGGTTCTTAGTTACCTATGTGGTTAAGACAGATCAGGGTTGTGGTGACACGTTTAAGCGTTGGATTAAAATTCCAGGTCCTCGTCCTCGATTTGAATTTACTACCATCTTTGGTGATTCAGCAACCATTTGTGAAGGAGACAGCATACAGTTTAGTAACCTAACAGATAGCGCAACTTCTGGAGCTGATTGGATTTGGTACTATGGTGATAAAGGGATAGATAATAGAAAAGATGCAAAATTATGGCACCAGTACAAGACCCCTGGATTGTATTATGTATTCTTGGAACAGTATGATAGCTTGATTATTCCTCCAAACATTAAGAAATATTGTAATGCTATTTTCCCAGATACCCCAACTCAAAGTGCATTCCGGGTGCGAGTAATCAAGCGCGATACGGTGAGAGGCTCTATACTGAAACCTGCAATTTGTGTGGGTGATAGTAATACCTTCATAGATTTCTCTGATACGGCCTTAAAGACATATGGCTGGAGATTCTTGAACATGAGTACGGGTGATTTGGATACGGTTGTAACGGCGAATAAAACCATAAGTTGGAAGTTTAATAAGCCAGGAACCTATCGAGTGACACACTTGGGATATCATGATCCCAATAAGCCTAGACCTTGGTGTCCAACGGTAATGCCGGATCTCTTCTTCCTAGTGGATAGTGTTGTGGCCAACTTCTCTATAGATTCCTCAAACACGCCAGACTTTAAGTTCACTCGAGAAGACATAAATGGAGTAACCTTCCGTTGGGGTTACTATCATCAGAGCAACATTAAGTTAACTGGTGAACCATTTGTTGTTGACTTCGACAAGAGCGATAAAGTAGTGAGTGTAAGCTATACTGGAACGGATACTTTCTGGATTTGTTTCGAGGCTACTAACGCTACAGGTTGTAAGGATACCATTTGTAAGAGCGTATCGGTAAACCAGTTCATTACCTTGGCGAACGTGTTCACTCCAGGTGATGACAAGAAGAATGACGTGTTCCGTGTTCCGATCGCTGGATATGATGTATTTGAATTGAGAATCTTCAACCGGTTTGGTGAGAGAGTGTTCATTACCGAAGATCCGAAGAAGTTCTGGAATGGTCAGGTAAACAATGACGGTCCAGAGGTTCCAAGCGGAACATATTTCTACCAGTTGACTTACCGATTCAAGGGTAAGACCAAGGTAGAGAAGGTGGATGGAACAGTAAACGTAATTAGACCTCAATAATTGATTATTGGATATTGGAAAAGGGCTGCCAGCGATGGTGGCCCTTTTTGTTTGTGCCTTCTAGTGATGGTAGGTGGCCCTTTTTGTTTAAGCCTGCCCGAGATGGTGTCCCTATTTGTTGAAGTTGTTTGGTTCCACGTTGCGTAGTCGTTCTGCGTAAAGTCCTAGGTCTACTCCTAAATTCTGAAACAGTAGCCGTTGACATTGTCGTCTCAAACCGGGATATTCAATTTCTGAATCATTAATTAAGTAACTTTGTGCGTGGTGAAAATGAGCAACTCGGATATAATTGTAGCTCGCGCTACTGCAGTTGGATCGGCCGCCTTGGGTGTGGTTCGTTTGAGCGGTGCTGGAAGTTGGACGCTGATCATGGGGTTGTTGGATCGATCGATATCCAAGCCAATGAGTCACCGATTGTATTATCGGAATGTGCTGATGGATGGTAAGGTGTTGGATGAAGCGGTGGTTGCGTTGTTTGCCGAGGGAAAGAGTTTTACGGGGGAGGAATCGGTGGAATTAACGGTGCATGGAAGCGAATATATTTTGATGCAGTTGCAGCGATTGTTGGTTAAATCTGGGGCACGATTGGCGGAACCCGGGGAGTTTACGCAACGTGCATTTTTAAATGGTAGAATGGATTTGGCCCAGGCGGAGGCGGTAGCTGATTTGATTGCGGCTGAGCATTCTGCAGCGCATACGGTAGCATTAAATCAGTTGAAAGGCGGGTATAGTCAAGAGATTTTAGGACTGCGGGAGGCATTACTGCATTATGTGAGTTTGATGGAGCTGGAATTGGATTTTGGGGAGGAGGATGTGGAGTTTGCCAATCGGGAGGAATTACGCGCTTTGGTAAGTGATTTATTGAATAGAACTAGGAGGTTATACGATAGTTTTTATTACGGCAACGCGTTGAAACAAGGGTTTCAATTGGTGTTGGCTGGAAGACCCAATGCTGGGAAAAGTACGCTGTTTAATGCGTTGTTGAATGAGGATAGGGCCATAGTGAGCGACATCGCGGGTACAACGCGAGACAGTATCGAGGACCGCTTGATGGTGGATGGAATTTCGGTTCGTTTGGTGGACACCGCCGGAATCCGTGAAGCTACCGATACGATTGAACGTTTGGGTATCGCACGGACTTTGGATCGAGTTAGCAAAAGCGGTGCAACCTTATATGTTTTCGATGCGCTTTCAATAAGTCATGAGGATTGGTTGCGAGATGTGACGGATTTACGCAGCAGGACGGATCAGGTGTGGTCGGTAGGGAATAAATTAGACTTGTTGGATACTTCCACAACCAGTTTGTGGGAGAATTATGGATTTAGAAACAATT
>CAYUNO010000016.1:0-495 GCA_964446075.1 uncultured Flavobacteriaceae bacterium
ATGTAAACTCCCCAAACCCAAGGTTTTTTTATCCAATAAATTCAAGTTCGATTGTTCACTATTTTCTACCTTCCCTAACAATGACAAAGTCTCGGCCAAATCACCAACATAATGATAGGATTCCTGAAACAACCACTCAGGTAGCCCACTTATCTCCATAGCCCACTGTTTCAAGAATGCCAACTTTATCACTCCCCGAGGCCGTCTATGGGTAAATAAGGCCACAACCCATATCAAATCCTCTTTCGGCGCCGATCGAAAATACTCTGACAAATACTGTTGTTTTTCTTTCGTTCGATTGGTCTTATCCAGTCGGTCCACCAAAGCTACAAATTCCCTCATCCATCCTCTCCCTTCTCCAATAATTCCAATTGAAAATCTTCCCCGCGTAAAACATTCACCGTTTGTGCATTCAACCCCTTTTCCTCTCGCAAGTACCGCGCAAAAATCTCGCTGTATCCGTGAGTTACATATACATTCTCCGCGTTAGACCAC
>CAYUNO010000016.1:505-19746 GCA_964446075.1 uncultured Flavobacteriaceae bacterium
TTAGACCACGACACCGCATCGTTCAATTGTTGCCAATCCGCATGATCACTTAAAACAAATCCTCTATCCAAATTTCCCCATCTACGCTGTCCCCTCAATTGCATCCAACCGCTGCAACTTGCCGTTTGATATTCACCTAAACCCTGAATTAATTGGGATTCCAATGCAGCTGGCGGACATACAATCAACGATCCAAGGGGAATTAACTCTTTCAATAAACCCAACTTCTTTCCTCTGCCCCCTGCCGTTGGCAACGCCATCCATTCACCAAATTCAAAACCCTGTCGTTCTAAGGCTAAATTCGTTTCAGATACTGCCGAATGACAGTAAATCTTGCCTATTTCGCGATTCAAATACTTCATTACCCGTTGGGCTTTCCCCAATGAATAGGAACTCAATACCGCATATTCTCCTGATTCCAAACAACCTTGCCACCAATTATTTATCTCTTCAAAAACTAGCGATTGCTGCTGCCACTGGTATACTGGTAAACCAAAGGTGCTTTCTGTAATGATCGAATCACAAACTACCGGTTCAAATGAAGGCGATAATCCATCACCTACAGTCTTATAATCTCCCGTAATTACCCAACAATCTTTCCCCTTCCGCAATCTCACCTGTGCACTGCCTGGGACATGCCCTGCCGGAAATAACGTGATTTCTACCCCATTCTTCCAAAGCGATTCACCATACTCCACCGTTTGCAGCGAAATACCCTTACCCAAACGCAAACGCAACACCTCCTCGCTATCTTTATGCGCCAAATAATGCTTCATTCCCCCTCGAGCATGATCACTGTGAGCATGAGTAACAATAGCAAAGTCAACACACCTCCATGGATCAATATATACATTCGCTTCAGCGCAATAAAAACCATTTTTGGAAAGTGTAATCATTCGAACTTTATTATTTAACCCCATCCAATACCAAGACTTATCAAAGAAAACACTAACTTAGCATATAATTTATCAGGCTTCCAATAATTTATACGTAAATGTCAAATCCGACAAATTTAGATTGTAAACTCTCAATAATTACCATAAATTTAAACAATCAAAACGGATTAAAAGCAACCATAGAAAGTGTAATTAATCAACACTGGAAAAATTTTGAATATATCGTAATTGATGGTAAGTCCACAGATAATAGCTTACAAATCATTGAACAATTCAGAAATCAGATTAGCCAAGTAATTTGCGAAAAAGACTCTGGGATTTACAATGCCATGAATAAAGGGTTAAAAGTTGCCACTGGTGAATTTTTGCTCTTCTTAAACTCTGGTGATACTTTAACAGATAGGAATAGTCTATTAGAAATACCTTGGGAAGAAATTAGAAATTTCGATATCATTTCTTCAGATTTACACTTAGTAAAAAATAAACAAATTATAAATTTTCGTACTGCTCCCGAAAAACTCAATTACCGCATTTTTTATTATAGTTCGCTGCCACATCCCTCAACGTTAATTCGAAAATCTACATTATTAAACCTCAACGGCTTCAACGAAAATTTCAAAATAATTTCCGATTGGATTTTCTTCTTATCTGCTTATAAACAAGGTGCTAAATATTACAAAATGTCTGGTGTATTAAGCACTTTTGACTTGTCAGGTACCAGTTCAACAAATATTAAATCTCTCCGAAAAGAAAGAATTTTATATTCCATTACCTCTTGGAATTGGGGCTTGTACAAAGAATTTATTTTACATATCATTCGCAGAATTAAACCCTGACAATAGTAGGTTTTATGAGGGTCCCAAAATTCAACCTTTCAATTTTTTAAAGTAACTTGCAGCCTCAATTAAAAGTATTCTATTTACCATGAAAAAACGCATACTTTCCGCCATCGTTGCTCTTGCATCGATTCTCCAATTACATGCCGATGAAGGCATGTGGCCCTTGGTTTTATTACAAAAAATCCAAGATCCAATGCAAGCAAAAGGCTTGAAATTATCGGCCGAAGACATCTACTCCGTTAACAAAGCTTCAACCAAAGACGCCATCGTTCGTTTAATGTCTAAAGAAGGTAGAATGTTCTGCTCAGGCGAAATCATCTCTTCTCAAGGTCTATTCCTAACCAACCACCACTGCGGTTATGGAGCCATTCAAAAACTTTCAACCAACGAAGACAATATTCTAACCAACGGTTTTTGGGCCACTTCCCAAGACAAAGAAAGACCTGCAAACTTTAATATCGGTCTGCTTAGAAAAATTGAAGACGTAACCAGTACTGTTCTTAAAGACATTGCGATCAATGCCTCAGAAAAAGAACGCACTGATGCCGTAACCAAAAACCTAATTGCCGCAAAAAATCAAATCATCGCAGCCCTAGGTGCTGAACGCGCCAATTATGTGATCGAAATTACCCCCTTCTATAATGGCAACCAGTACCTCGCCATGTATTATGAGGTATATCGCGATATCCGTTTAGTAGGTACTCCCCCAGAAAATGTTGGAAAATTTGGTGGTGAAACTGATAACTGGCGTTGGCCCCGTCATACCTGCGACTTCTCCATGTTCCGTATCTATGCCGATGCAAATAACAAACCTACCGATTATACTCCAGCAAATAAACCCTTCAAACCCCAACACCATCTTCCTGTAAACATCGGTGGTATTAAAACCGGTGACTTTGCAATGATCATGGGTTATCCCGGCAGAACAACCCGATACACTTACTCCGAAGGTATCAAATATTTAGCCTCTAAAGAACGTCCCATGCGCGTTCAACTTCGTCGCGATATCATGGATGTGTATGAAAAATACATGAAACAAGATCCAAAAGTGCGTTTGATGTATGCCGATCAATTAGCTTCTATTGGAAACTATTGGAACAAATTTGGTGGCGAAGCCAAAGACCTTTCCAACGAAGATGGATTATATACCACCCGCAAAAACGCTGAAAAAGCATTCGAAAAATGGGTTCGCGACAATAACCTTCAATCCAAATATGGTGAAGTAACCTCTCTATACGATGAAGCCTACCGCGAGTTAAATAAAATTGGATTATTCAGCGTGTATTTCCAAGATGGAATTTCCAATAGCCAATCCATGCAAATTGCACTTTCGTTAAAACCAATGTACGATTCGCTATTGGCTAAAAAATCTGCCGCGGCTTCAAAAATGGCCTCCAAGATGAATAGTACCGAAATATTTGCCGAGTACTTTGCACCCATCGAACAAGAAGTAATTGCTGTAATTCTTAAGCATATTTTCGAAGATTTAGATCAATCTTTATTGCCACAAGCATTAAAAGATCTCGTTGCAAAACATAACAATAACTATCAGGCAATCGCACAAGAACTATACAATAAATCCGTTTTCACTTCCAAAGAAAAATTGGAGAAATTTTTGAAAAAACCAAGTGCCTCTGCCTTACAAAAAGACTTGTTGTTTGTTATTTCAACCGCATATGTAGACATTATCAATGTTACACTTAAAGACCGATTAATCGAAGTTAACACCAAGCTTAACCGCGCTAACCGCTTGTTTATGAGCGCCCAATTGGAAATGTCGAAGTCCGCTTTCGCACCCGATGCAAACGGAACAATGCGTTTAACCTACGGAACAGTAAAACCATACAATGCAAGAGACGCCGTTTTCTACAGCGATTTCACAACCGCTCGCGGTGTGCTTGAAAAATTCAAACCCAACGATTTTGAATTTGACGCTCCCGACAAATTAATCCAGTTAATCAAAAACAAAGATTACGGTCAGTATGCCGATAAAGACGGAGAATTACATTCTGCTTTCTTAACCGATAACGATATCACCGGAGGTAACTCAGGTTCACCCGTAATGAACGCTAAAGGCGAATTGATTGGTACTGCATTCGACGGTAACTGGGAAGCAATCAGCTCCGATTTCGCTTTCTTACCAGAAGTGCAACGTACTATCAGTGTAGATATCCGATATGTGTTGTTCATAGTTGACAAATTGGGCGGTGCATCCAACATCATCTCCGAGTTAACCTTGGTGAAATAATGCGCAGAGTATTTATAAGATTTGACTTATAAAAATAGATTCCTCTGATTTCTACTACATTTCGTATGATTTATTCAGTAGTAATTCCAATTTTTAATGGTGAACGAACAATCTCCAAATTATGCATATTGATTGAAGAATTTTTTAGACAAGCGAATTTAGTTTACGAACTTATTCTAGTTCATGATTGCGGTAAAGACAATTCTTGGGTTGAATTGGAGGAATTAAAGAAAAGATACAACACACAAATAACAATTATAAAACTCAGCAGGAATTTTGGACAACATAATGCCATTATTTGTGGATTAGCTCATGCTAAAGGGGACTTTATAATTACCATGGATGAAGATTTACAGCATAAACCAATCGATATAAAAAATCTAATTTCTGAACAACAAAAAGGTGATTACGATATAGTATATGGAAAATATGCAATCAGAAAACATTCTTCATTTAGGAATTTAGGCTCAAATTTTCTTAGATGGTTAATATCAAAAAGTATTCCTGATATACATGCAGATTATAGCGCATTTAGATTAATCAAAGCCAATATTGCTAAATCAGTTGTCTCAATGCAGAATTCATATACATTTTTAGATGGATATTTATCTTGGATAACAACAAACACCTCTTCTTGTTTAGTTTCACATAATGAGAGACAAGGAGGAGTAACGTCTTATTCATTTAAAAAATTAATTAATCATTCTATAAATATATTTGTAACATTTTCAAATTTTCCTATAAGATTATTGATTATTTTCTCCATATTTATTTTTGTTTTAAACTCAATATTTTCATCATATATAATCATTAGAAAATTAATTTTTAATGATTTTGCTATGGGATTTCCGTCTTTATTTGTAGCAATAATATTCGGTGTTTCTATAATTATGCTTTCTGTTGGATTGTTGGGTGAGTATATTTATCAAATAAATTTAAAAACAACAAAAAAACCGAATTATTTTATTTCAGAAATAAAATGAAAAAAATTGCAATAATTGGCGCTAGTTATTTACAAGTACCTCTTATTTTAAAGGCAAAAGAAATAGGGCTGGAAACTCATGTATTTGCATGGCTGGATGGGTCCATTGGTAGAAAATATGCTGATTTTTTTTACAACCTATCAATAATTGAGAAAGATAAAATCTTAAACGAATGTGTAAAGTTGAACATCTCAGGTATTACTACCGTTGGTTCTGATGTAGCAGTTGAAACAGTTAATTACATTGCTGATTATATGAATTTAGCAGGTAATTCAACATTTACTACAAAATATACAAGAGATAAACTTTTAATGCGGCAACTCTTCGAGGAAAATAAACTTCCAACTGTTAAATTTTATAAACTAGAACCAGATTCAGATTTAACATCATTAAAGTTAAATTTTCCTATTATGATTAAAGCAACAGATCGATCTGGAAGTAGAGGGATTAATTACGTTGCTACTCCCAATACTGATAAAATCAAACTAGCATTTGAAGAATCCTTAAATGAATCTTTCACTAACTCCGTTATTGCAGAAGAATTTTTTGATGGGAAACAAATTAGTGTTGAAATGATTTCTCAAAATGGTATTCACCATTTTGTCGGAATAACAGAAGAATTTTATTCCGGAATTCCAAATTTTGTTGAAATTGGACATATTGTACCGGCAAAAATTTCTAATGAATTATTAGAAGATATTATTATTCTTACAAAAAAAATTCTCTCAGTTGTTAAAATAGAAAACGGAGCATCCCACACTGAAATAAGAATTAATGATAACAATGAATTTTGTATAATAGAAGTTGCTTCAAGGATGGGGGGTGATTTTCGTGACTTAATGATACTGAATTCCTATCAATATGATTATCTCAAAAACACATTAAAAGTAGCATTAGGTGAAAATATTGATATTCCGAAAAACAATACGAATTCTGGTTACTCGTTTATCAAATGGATATTAAATCAAAATGATTTAATAAAAGTATTAAAATTCGAAAATCTTGTTAAAATTATTCAGAAAGATATACCTGAAATAACAAAAATTACAGCAAAAGAAATAAAAGACAGCAGCAACCGTTTTGGCTATATTTTAGCTATGTCCGACGAATACCCTCAAGAATATATTTTATAATGAATAATACACTTGCAATTATTGGAGCCGGTTTTTTGGGACAACAAATAGCTCATTTCGCAGTTAATGATAATCATTATAAAAATGTAGTTTTTTTTGATGACTCTACCACATTAACATCAATTAATGGGTTTAAAATTCTAGGCAATACTAAGTCAATTATTACAAGTTTTTATAAAAAAGAATTTCAACATGTTATTATCGGAATAGGCTATAAGCATTTGGAGATAAGAGAACAATTTTATAAAAGTCTACATCAAATAATACCTTTTGCAAAAATTATTCACAGTAGTTGCTGGATAGATAATTCAGCGTCTATTAATGAAGGTTGTGTTTTATACCCACAATGTATTATTGATGCTAATGTTATCCTCGAATGTAATTCAATTATAAATTTAGGTTGTACAATTTCTCACGACTCCCAAGTTGGAGCTCATTCTTTTTTAGCACCGAGATCGGCCATTGCAGGGTTTGTTAAAATTGGAAAATCTAGTTTTCTAGGGATAAATTCTACAATAGTAGATAATGTTTTCATTAAAGAAAATACAAGAATTGGAGCTGGGTCTGTTGTAATAGGTGATATATTGACCAGTGGAATATATGTGGGAAATCCTGCGAGATTAATAAAAAAATAATGAGAATTTCTTTCAATAAACCATATTTATCAGGAAAAGAAACCCACTTTATTTATCAAGCCGTAATTAGTGGTAAATTATCAGGTAATGGTATATTTACTAAAAATTGTCAAGCATTTTTTGAAAACCATTACAATTTCAAAAAAACCTTGTTAACATCTTCGTGCACAGACGCACTAGAAATGGCAGCCATCTTGTGCAATATTGGTCCTGAAGATGAAGTGATAATACCATCATACACATTCGTTAGTACCGCTAATGCCTTCGTGTTACGTGGTGCCAAAATAATATTTGCCGACTCCCAAGAAAATAATCCAAACATAGATGCTAGCAAATTAGAAGAACTAATTACTTCAAAAACAAAAGTAATTGTTCCCGTACATTATGCAGGAATTTCCTGCGACATGGAAACAATTATGAACCTAGCTTACAAATACAATTTGCTCGTAGTTGAAGATGCTGCCCAAGCTATCGATAGTTATTTCACATTTAGAAATGGTGAAAAAAAAGCACTCGGCTCAATCGGTCATTTAGCTGCATTTTCCTTTCATGAGACTAAAAATATTATAGCTGGGGAAGGAGGCATGTTGGCAATAAATGATGAACAATTCATTCAGCGAGCAGAAATAATTTGGGAAAAAGGCACCAATCGATCATCATTCTTTCGAGGTGAGGTAGATAAATATGGCTGGGTCGACTTAGGAAGCTCTTTTCTACCCTCTGAAGTAACAGCAGCCTTTCTTTGGGCGCAACTCGAAAATCTAAGAGATATTCAAAATAAAAGAATATCTCTCTGGAATAAATATAATTCCCAACTTTCAAATTGGGCAATTAATAACCAAGTGATGCTTCCCAATATTCCAGATTATGCAACCAATAATGCGCATATGTTCTATTTGGTATGCCCTAGCCTTGATTTTAGAAATAAACTCATAGATCACTTAAAGAAAAAAGAAATTCTAGCTGTTTTTCACTATCTAAGCCTTCATAAAAGTCCATATTATTCTCAAATTGTTGAACCCGCTAATTTGCCAAATAGTGATTACTTTTCCGATACATTAGTAAGGCTTCCTCTATATTATGAACTAGACGAAATCGACATTGTTATCGATGCAGTAAACTCATTCACGATCTAAACTGCGATACTGTATTGCCTCGGCAATGTGCTCCGGCATTATCGATTCAGAACCCGCTAAATCCGCAATGGTTCTCCCTACCTTCAATATTCTATCATGGGCGCGATGACTCAAATTCAACTTCTGTATCGCTGCTTTCAATAACATAGAACCTAATGACGATAAGACGCAAAACTTACTTAATTCCCCTGTCCCCATTCCCGCATTGCTTGTAATACCCCCAATCTTGGCTGCCAAAAAACGATCCCGCTGTATTTGCCTCGCCGTAATTACTCGCGCACGAATCTCCGCACTACTGTCTACCTTGCGTGTACTTTCCATTTCTAAATCCTGAGTTTCCACCTCTATCTGAATATCAATTCTATCCAGTAATGGACCGCTAACTTTAGACCTATATTTTTGAATCGCTACCGCACTACAAGTGCATTCCCGTTGATGATGCATTGCATACCCACAGGGACAGGGATTCATACTGGCCAACAACATAAAATGTGCTGGGAATTCCGCCTCATATTTTGCACGATTAATTATTATAGTCCTATCCTCTAACGGCTGACGCAAAGTCTCTAAAACACTTTTTTTAAATTCCGGTAATTCATCTAAAAACAATACACCGTGGTGAGCCAACGAAATTTCACCCGGCATTGGATTTACCCCACCCCCTATCATCGCTATGTCTGAAATGGTATGGTGCGGACTCCGAAACGGACGCTGCGATACCAAACCACCCTTACCAACCAATCTGCCCGCTACCGAATGAATTTTGGTAGTCTCCAACGACTCATGCAAACTCAACGGCGGAAGAATACTCGGCATTCTCTTGGCCAACAAGGTTTTACCACTACCCGGAGAACCAACCATTATCAAATTATGTCCACCTGCAGCAGCCACTTCAAAAGCCCGCTTAGCCGCATCATGACCCTTTACATCCAAAAAATCTACTCCAAAATCTAAAAAACTATCTTCAAATTCAGTCCTCGCTTCTACAAAAACTGGCTTCTTACTGCTTTCGCCACGCACAATTTCTGCTGCCTCACGCAATGTTTCTACACCATACACTTCAATATCTTTAACCATTGCCGCTTCCCTAGCATTTTCCAGTGGCACAATAACGCGTTTAATCCCTTGTTTACGCGCTAAAATAGCCACAGATAAAGCGCCTTTCATGGATAATACTCTACCATCCAAACCTAACTCCCCCATAATCATCCATCCTTCCAGTGCACCGATATCTCCCAGTTGATAACTAGCACACAGCATAACCATGCCAATCGTTAAATCATAGGAACTTCCTTCTTTCCGAATATCTCCTGGGGATAAATTTATAACCAATCGCTGACGTATAGGCTCAAAATTGCTGTTTCGAATAGCCGCATCACAACGATACAAACTCTCGCGCACCGTATTGTCCGGTAACCCAATAATATAGGTGCCGCCGCCATCAAATGACGGACTTAAGGAAGCCTCAACAGTCACTAATCGAGCATCTACGCCTAACAGCGCAGCCGCATTACCACGAACTACCATAAATTTATTTATAAAATAGCACCGGATTTTACCACCCGTAAACCAATATCAGATACACCAAATAACTGATCTACTCTAACATTTTGTTTAAGTAAAAATCGATATTTACCTGGCTTTAAAACCATACGTTGAATTACAGGAAATGAATATACCCGCAAATTGCCTCTTCCATCGCCCAACCATCTTCCGGTCTCATCGGCCAATACCGCATCAAACTGCTTGCTACCCGCCACTTTGGAGCTAAGATTCGCTTGTGCCGAACCCGACAAACTATCCTTAAATCCAAGCCTATATACCATCCATAAATTACTGTAAGCAAATTGAGCAGTAATCCTCGCCTGGACACTGATATCGTAATACGAATTACCATCCGTGATTTCAAAGTCAAAGGATTGAACCTCCTTCCACTCCCAAATTTTATCCGGCTGATTTCTAAATTCATCCATCACCACTGCCGGATCTACCGAACAACTGGTTAAACTCAATATTGCACTACCTACTATTACTAATACACCTAAACATTTCTTTTTCATATCAATTCAACTTATTTCTTTAATATTTCATTTAATAAAAATTCATAATCATCCATAGGTTCTAACAACACAGGCATGGTTCCAACAACTAATAGTTGTATTTCACAACCAAATTCGCCAATAAATGGCAAAATACGCATCCAATCCTTGCGAGTACATACAAAATTTTGAATGTTCTTTTGCCGCATTTCTTTAACCCATTCCTGAATATGTCTCTGTTCAAAACTAAAATGATCTCGATAAACCTTTTCTCCAACAATCGGAAAAAATTGCTTCCAACCTAAAACCACACCCTCACCGCCAACTACTCCTGTAACCGCAAAAAAATCACTACTAATACTAGCTACAACTACAGATAAATCAACCTCCGTTAATTTTCCATCATCATTGGAAACCCTAAAAAAGGATAATCCCTGACCAACAAATAATATCCGCTTGTCAAATTCACTCCTAAAATTCTCTTTTAATAATCCTTGTAATCGCGATCGCAACTCTTGAAAATGGAAATCTACCAAATCCCCTGGACACTTTGTTACAACCACAAAATCCACTAACTCCGTGCAGCCGTTGAATTCACGCAATCTTCCTGAAGGCATGCAATAATCCTGATCCGGTAACCTAGCATAATCCGTTGTTAAAATATAACCCTTAGCCAGTAATGGTAAATGCTGCATTCCATCGTCCAATAGGGCCAAATCAAATCCCTCAGATTTAATTCTTGCTAGAGCATTCACTCTGTTTTCACCCACAAAAACTCCCACATGAGGTAAATCACCCATAGAAACATACAATTCACATGGTTCATCCCCAAACTTTGCAGAATCACACTCCGTTACTCGATAAAATCCATTCGATTTCCGGCCATAACCCCGTGATAATGTTGCAACCGAAAATCCATCCCCACATTCCTTGCATAATCGCCTCACTAACTCAATAACCAGTGGAGTTTTACCGCTTCCACCAACAGATAAATTACCAATAACCCAAGCAGGTATTTCTACCGACTTCCTCAATCCAAACACAGTGTAAAGCTGTCTGCGAATACATGCACCTGCACCATACAAAAAACCAAAAGGTCTTAACAATTGATTCACTATGGAAGGGCTTGTGTTCAAATCAACTTTTTCCTTAATTCAACTGAAAAACTTCGCCTTTACCGGGCAAATGCACCGGACAAAAAGTTATATCCCCAGCTAGTTTCTGCATCTGCACAAAATCCCCATGTACCAAAAACAATCCTTTCAATCCGCGTGAAGCATGCGATTTCTCAAAATAATTTACCATTTGCTCATGATCCGGATGAGCGCTGAAAACATCCGTTCTTCGAATACTCGCACGAACAGGTCTCGATTTATGATTGATCTCTACAAAATCTTGACCCTGCAACAATCGCCAACCCAAGGTACCCTCCGCACAAAATCCAGCAATCAATATCCGATTTCTTTCATTACCAATATTATTTCGAACATGCATCTGAATCCTACCCCCCTCAACCATTCCAGCAGCTGAAATAATAACACATGGCTCATCTATTACACTCAGTAACTCGCTCTCTCTATCGTCTTCAACCACATGCAACAAAGGGAAATTAAACAGTCCGCCGTGCTGTCGTTGAAACTCATGCGCCTCCTCATTCAAATACGATATATGTTGTTGATATACATGCGTACTCCGAATTGCCAATGGACTGTCGGTTATTATTTTAATATTAGGCAATTTACCTTGTCTGTATAATTGATGTAAAGTAAAAATAATTGCCTGAGTCCTACCAACGCTAAAGGCGGGAATCACCAACTTACCTCCCTGCTGAACACAAACCTCCGTTACTTCATCCAACAAAATTTCCTCCGCCCTACGCGAATCCGTCATGTGTTTTCTACCCCCATACGTACTCTCCGAAATCAAATAATCCAATCCCTCCATAGGATGCGGATCTGGCACCAACTTAGAATTAGCGTTGCCCAAATCCCCAGTAAATCCAACACGATGTATCACATTCCCATGCGTAATCTCAAATCGAACCGATGCAGCACCCAAAATATGACCCGCCTGGTGCAAACTTAATTGCAACTCATCGTTAAAAACATATACATGTTCGTAATCCACTTGAACCGCCATATCCACAAAATCCTGAATATGCTTCTTCGCATACAATGGCTGCAACCGTATATTCTTGCCCTTCATTCCCCGCTTTCTTCGAATTGCTTTCTCTTTAGCCGCCAATTCCATGCGCTGTATATTCAAACTATCATTCAATAAATATTCACTCAACAACAACGTAGGCGCTGTACTAACGATCTTACCCGAAAATCCTTGACGAATTAAATTGGGTAAATTGCCCGAATGGTCGATATGTGCATGCGTTAAAACCACCAAATCTATGGACTCTGGATCAAACGGAAACCGTTCGTTCTTTGCTTCAAATTCTTTTCTATTCTCATAATCCAAACCGCAATCAATCAAAACCCGCGTACCCCCCGGCAAATCCAAAACATGCATACTTCCTGTCACCTGTCGAGCAGCACCCCAAAACGTAATCTTCATCTTACAAAATTAATAGGGTACGCGGGTTTATTCTTATCATTTGTCTATCAATACCTTTTTTATTTCCTTTCCATGCCCAAACTCCCATTCAACCAAGTAAATTCCAGGAGAAACCGATAGACTAATTTTCTTAAAATCAGCATCTTTCGCCAATAATCTACCCTGTAAATCGTAAATTCTAACCACAACTGGTCCCGATTTCTCTAACGTAAACACAGAATCAGAAACCAAACCGTTGTAATCCTTAATGGTTCCACCATTCCAAACCATCAACGGTAAATAACACGTTGTATTTAAACTGTCCATTAATTGTCCGTTTCCGGTAACGGTTAAACCAGATTGAGTCAATTGAACATGCTTACTGTATACCTGAGAAAATCCACCCGCTGATTTAGGCCAAAAATGAACCTTTCCCAAATCTAGTAAAATTGAATTACTGCTACCCGTTATTACCCCATTTGATATACTACCACGCACCATTGGCTTAACCGAGGAAAAACTTCTATCCATTCGGAAATTATTATTTCCACTCCAAAATACAGAAGCACTGTCCACCAACAAATGAGCCGCGTTGTTCTTATCAAAGGTATTATTCCTCAAGGCAACCGTATCAGCACCATAACGCAATCCACTGCCCCAACCCATAGCAAGAACACCTCCTTTTTGTAGAATACCAGTATCGTTGTAGGCAAAATTGGAACAACTCATTCCTAAGCTTCCAGCCAAATTCAACAGGCCCAACCCATTACTTACGAAATAATTCTCTCTTAGAAACAGTGCACTGCCAAAGGTATCCTTCGATGCTTCCAAAATCAATCCCCGCGAATTATTCAACCAATAACCCTGAGAAATCACTTTTTTACCTCGTCCAGCACCCCTTACTAATACCCCTATCTCGTTGTCTTCGAATCGATTACTAAGCAAATTAAAACCATCTACTGCCAAAACCAAGCCCGTGTCGTTATCCATAAATCGATTGTTTTCAAACTCGTCAATCACCATGCTTCCACCCAACACAATACCCCCAGATAATCCTTTCACCGAATTATTACTCAGTCTTAAACTGCCAGAATCAATACTCCATCGATTCGAAGAACGGAAACTCCAACTTCTACTACTCAATAAACTCTCACGGATTTCTATTGCTCCTCGAAGAAATACGGTGGTTGATTTACCCAAGAAAACATCCGATTCCAAGATTGATACCACCTTGATTCCTTTTCTTAAATCAATGGCACCTTCCATCTGAAAAACAACTCCGTTTTCCTTTCCATTGCCCACAATTTCCATCACATTGTCGTCCCCAGCAAACTCAAACATCCCAAAACCCTTGCCAACGGAACTGAATTTCATTAAACCCACTTCCATACCGCGATAAGGTTGTATGCGGAATTTGGCACCCGAATCCATCATTAATTTACCCTTCACATGAAACATCGAACCCGTACCCAGTAACCGGAAATCAACCGCATCACCGAACACAACCAACCCACCTTCTTCAACGATTAGGGAGGAGCCATTCCAAATTTCAACAACAGATCGATCCTTCAAGTACAAAACTCCGCCGCGTTGTATACGCAACGCACTATTGCCACCCTCCAGTTTCAACATACCACCCGTTCCAACCACCAAAGAACTACCATTACCAATAATAATTTCCGTCAATTGTTGACCCTTGAAACCACTACCTACGCGAACCAAACCTTTACTCTGCACCTCCAAAATAGCACCCGAACAAGAAGCAACATAAAATCGTCTATTCTTTAAAGCGTTTAATAATTTTAATTGACCCGTAGTCAATTTTCCCAATTCCTGTGGATGATTGATAGACAAGGTACTTCCACTGCCAACAACACCACCCCCAATAAATCGATCACGCTCCCTTCCATACCAAACCAAATCCCCACCTTTACTTACTGCCGTAGCCCGATCCAACCACAATAATTTACGCAATAACCAAAATGCATTGCCTACCCTGGCAGAATCAAAAAAAACATGGTCTTGATTTTCCTCCGCCACATAATAATCATCAAACCCAGAACCGTTACCAGATAACCATCCAGACCCTAAATTCAGATACATGGGTTTTACCCAATTAAACGGAGTTTCCTCCATATTCAATGCACTCCAAGTAGGAATGAAACACGTGCGTTCCGCAAAAACCGTCCCACCCAAGGCAACCGCATTAAACTTAAATCCCAAAATACCGTCATGCATACCTCCCGGTTGATGATCAAATGCGGTCTTCTTCTCCGATACTTCAAATAACTTCCGTGAAATACCTCCTCCATATACCGCCAAAGCCGTCAATTGCTTGTCTTTCTTAGCAATTCGCGTATTAAATGCATACGAATAAAACTGCAACTTAGTAGACTCTAATAACTTCTTGGATCCAACCAATAATAAACGCAAAACAGCATCGTCACAACCGGCAATCAATGAATCCAACAAGGTTTTAGAAAATTCTGAAATCCCAATTTCTGCCAACTTACTCCCAGAAATCATTTCAGAACCATCCAACAATTGCTGCATACCATCAACACCCCATCCACTGCCATTAGCAATCGCCAATTTCCACGGTTGAACCGGCAAAGACGTAGCATATTTACTCGCTAAAAATTGCGTTCTTCGTTCATCACATGCATTATTACTGCCAAAATGATACACCAACAATTCCTTGGAAGCCCGAGCAGTTAACATTCGATTCACAACATCCCGCGACTCCCTGCTAACCCCTTTTAAGTAATTACTCATCTGCTGCATCCCCAATGGAATATTGGCACCTTGATGCGGCGAATCAAAAGAAGTGTAACTCCGTATGCATCCCAATTCACCGGCTTCCTCCATCCTGTTCAACGCATATTTCGCCACCAAACCACCCATACTTGCTCCAACTACATGCATCTCAGACCCACAAAGACGCTGTGACAGCTGGCGTAAAACCGATTCTAAAACCTGAGCATTGTGCTCTATCCAATCACTCCCCTTCCAAAAATCCACATACACAATATCATACCCAGAATCCAAATACGCCTTCAGTACACCCGGCGTATGCTCAATCGCCAACCAGGTTTCCCATTCCCCCGTTTGCGAATTCCATTGCTTACCCTTTAATAAATCTACATACCCAACATTACCACACTTACCATCCCTGCAACCTTCCGGCATGTCAGAATACCCAAAATCAATTCCTTCAACAAAAACTATTGGTCGTTTTATACAGGTTCTAGCCAAACCCGTTGCCGAATCTGTTCCAAAATGAATCGACAAATTCGCACCAGAAGAAATTATTTCACCCGATGTTAAATCCTTAATAGCCACCGGAAATTCAGCAAATTCCAACGGTAAATCCTTAAAAACCTTCAACGTCTGTTCTGCCCAAGAAGCCTTCCACCAAAATCGCACCTGCTTAAAAAACTTCCCGCCATTACTAAACATCTGGGGATTTTTAAACAATGCCAAACGAATGCTATCATCCACGTCCGACATAAAAAACCGAAGATGATTTAAGCCCCGCTTCCAATGGAATTTCACGGGTTCGCCTATTGGCAACTCTCGCTCCCATCCATCCATTTCAACACCAAATTTTTGAACCGATTTCAACTTTGAGTCCGTTAGAATAAATCGCGGATCCAGCACCAAATGCTGATACTCAGGTCGCATAACCGAAACCATCGGAAAAACACCAAACGCATACTTCTCCTCAACATCACCCACATGCCAAGAGCCGCGTTTCTCAAACCCCGAACTGTCCTCCTTAATACGATACCCACCCCGCAACCAAAAAGAATCCGTGAGCTGAGCATACGTAAAATCTACCACCAACAACGGCACAATACCTCGTTTTAAATAGCCCTGAGTCCACACCTGAAAACTGTCCCAAGCCCCTTCTTGAACCATAGAACCCACCTTGCCATATTCGTACAATTTCCATAATTCGTAGGCCTGATTGATATCCACAGAATCGTCCCACAATCCCAAGGAACCATCGGAAAATCGCCTCAGATCCATACCCGTATTGGATAACTCTACAAACCGTTCCTTACCCGTTTTTTCCAAACCCAAATCGCGATACACCGAAGATCGCCATCCAAAATAATCATCCTCTAAACCCGAGGATCCTAGTTGTTGAGCGCTGCACAGGCAAATTCCACCCAACAATCCTAATAATAATAATAGTAGTGTTCGTCTCATAATGAATAAAATTTATTGAAACAAAACTCCTGAAAATCAATACCATAACCTTGGCAAATTCCGCAAAAACACCCCACCCCTAAATCCAAGTTTTGCAAAAATCGCAACAACCTTAGGTGACACCCCACCCACCGTTGTACTAAACGTAAATTTTAATAAAATATACCATGAGAATGATCGAAAGCTTTACGCAACTACTACATCAAAAAACAAAAAGAAAAGGAATGAAAACCGCTGCCATCGTGGCCGACCTCTTAAATATATCCGAAGATGCCGCCTACCGAAGAATCCGAAACCCAGAATCCCTCCGAGCCGTAGAACTCGTAATTCTCGCCAAAGAATTTAACATTGACCTAAATACCCTAATCAACCTCGGCAACAACTGGTTTCAAGGCGAATTCAAACAAATAAATCAACAATTCACCCTAGACAACCTCTTCACCGATATCAATTCCATGCTGCAAAAATGCATTGAACGACCCCATTCTTACATCGCCTACGGAGCCAAAGAAATACCCCTATTCTACTACTTTTGGTTCCCCGCCCTTGCCGCATTCAAAAATTTTGTATGGCAACGAGATTTTCTCAATCATCCAGAACTCAAAAATCAATCCTTCCAAGCCTCCCTCTGCCCTGTAAATCCAAAATTCCAATCCATCGCCTCCCAATACCTACAACTTCCCTCCGAAGAAATCTGGAGCTACGAAACCCTGTTCTCAACCCTCTACCAAATCAAATATTACCAAGAATCCGGTTTATTTAAAAATCAAAACGAATTTCAAGCCGTTATGGACGATTACGATATGCTCATCGAACACATCCACGAACAAGCCTCCATCGGCAAAAAAATGCACCCCATTCAATCCTACCTCCAAGGCGGCGATTACAAACTTTACTTTACGCCCCTGGTTACCAACGACAATACCATATTATTTAAAACTACCCGCGAAAACGTAGCCTGGGTAGTGTCTCAAATGTGCGGTGTAATGCAGTCCGATTGCGCCCATTGGGTAGACGCCTCCCAAAATTGGCTGGAAACCTGCAAACAAAACGGAACCCTCCTCAGCATCAGCGGCAATGGACCCAGAAATAAATTCCTCAGACAAGAATACCATGCTAAAAAACGATTACTCGGCCTCTAAAACTGCTAAAAACGCTACCACCCACCGCATCCCAAAAACACAAAATTCATCGCCTATTAGATAATTACTACCTTTGCTCCGTGAGCGGCATTTTATACCTTATTCCTACCCCCATCGGTAACTTGGGCGATATCACCTATAGAGCCGTAGAAACCCTGAAATCCGTGGATTACATCCTGGCCGAAGATACACGCACATCCAAAGTGCTCCTTAATCATTACCACATCGATACCCCCTGCCATTCCTTTCACCAGCATAATGAACACCACAAACTCAACGGTATCATTAACGATATAAAAAATGGCAAATCCGTGGCTCAAATTTCCGATGCCGGAACCCCGGGTGTGTCCGATCCCGGTTTCCTCCTCACCCGTGCCTGCCTACAAAATCAACTGCCCGTAGATGTGCTCCCCGGTGCTACCGCTTTTATACCCGCTTTGCTGAAAAGCGGCTTCGCCCTGCATAAATTCACATTCGAAGGATTTTTGCCGATGAAAAAAGGTAGACAAACCAAACTCACCGAAATCGCACACGCAGACCATACCACCGTTTTCTACGAAAGCCCACATAAATTGCTGAAAACCTTAGAACAATTGAGCGAAATCATAAACCCGCAGGAACGAAGAATCTCCGTCTCTCGAGAACTTACCAAAAAATTCGAAGAAACCATTACCGGTCCCTTGGTCGATGTATTAGCTCATTTCAAAGCCCATGCCCCAAAAGGCGAATTTGTGGTTACCCTAGAAGGTGTAAATTCGTAACGCTATATTTAACTAAACCTAAATTTCCAACCCGTAATTTGCTCACTCATGCCGATAATTGCCGTAATACTGCTCCCCGCCTTGCTGTTTTGGCTAGCCTGGTACCCCATGCAATTCACCCAATTGCTATTTGTGGCCTTATTACCGTGGTTAAATTATGCCCAACTCAACAAACACAGCTCCTTCCTTAAATATTACGGAATTTTATACCTCTCCCTATTGGGCTTCAACATCACCACCACCTGGTGGGTATGGAACTCATCTCCCGCCGGCGCAGTTGCCATGCTTGCACTCAACTCTCTATTTATGCTACTGCCCTTTACCGCCTACCGAATTATCGTCAAACGCACCAATAACAATACCCAAGCCTTCGCAGCACTCCTAATTACTTGGTTAACATTTGAATACCTGCACCACCGCTGGGATCTTTCTTGGCCTTGGTTAACCCTCGGTAATGGACTGGTTGGATTGCCTAATTTTATTCAATGGTACGAAATCACCGGAACACTCGGTGGCAGCTTCATCGTAATAATCATAAACTTACTCATTCTTAGAGCCATTAACAACAAATCCAATACCCAATTACTGCTACCTACCATTGCATTAATGGGACTCTACCTGCTCTCCATCGGACTGAATTGCGCTCTTGGTTCGGCGATGATGCGCCCCT
>CAYUNO010000017.1:0-19031 GCA_964446075.1 uncultured Flavobacteriaceae bacterium
GTGCTAGATGCATTACCCGCAACTGAAAACAGAACAATCAAACAAGATCCTAAAAAAACACTTAACTTTTTCATAAATTTTTTTGATTTAATGGTTTAGAAAAATAATTCCCTACCAAAAAAAATAGTTGCGCAAAATTTGTTTTGATGAATCTAAAGTAGTACCCCCCCCCCAATCTTGCAATTTTTTTGTAAAAAATTAGTGGGTCATTATCTTCTACAAATAATGCCAAATGGGGTTCAAAATTCGTCACATTTTTATTTAACCTATTTTTTTCTTTTTCCGGAATATAAGGTGGATTAGAAATAATTATTGAATAATCTTCCTTTACTCGATCCAATGTTAAGATGTCAATTTGCTGTAGGTCAATTTGGGTTTTGTATTTTTCCGCGTTTTTTTGAGCAACTGAAAGTGCTTCTTTGGAAATATCGATGGCGGAAATTTGCCATTCTTTGCGGTTGTATTTCAACCAAATGGGTATGCAACCAGAACCTGTACCTATATCTAGGACTTGGTGTTTGGTAGTTGATTGATTCCTGGGATGGTCTAATATAAGTTGACATAATTCCTCTGTTTCTGGTCGAGGTATTAGTGTGTTTTCGTTTACATATAAATCTAAGGTCCCAAAAAATGCCCGGTTAAAAACGTATTGAATGGGTTTGTGATTGAGTAAAGATTCCAACCAAAAAGTTGTAAGATTTTCCCAATTAGACTCTGGCGAATGATCTAATGCATCCATAAACCAAAAGTTCATTGCGTGTAATTCATCTTTAGAGAAATAATGGGAGAATTTCTTTTTAATAATAAATAATGCTAAGTCTCTTTTTTGTGGTTGCATTCCAATTCAAACCTAACGCACAATAGGTGTTTTACAAAATTGTGAAAGGTAATTGTTTTTGGATTGTATTTCCATCTGGTAGTAAACAGCGAACCGAAATAAGGTAAGCCCCTTTAGGAAGTTTGGAAGTAGTTGAGGCGGGAAAGCATAAATTACCACTGAAATCAATCCTTTCTTTATGGATAGGTGTGGAAATTAACTGTCCGGATATAGTTAACATTTTCACCTGAATCAAACAGTCTGGCATAGGTAATTGGTACTCTATACACAAGTAATTATGGTTGTTTGATTGTTGGAATTTCCATTGATTTAGATTGAAAGTAGATGAAAAATCAAGAACCGACCACTCTTTGTGGAATCCTGGACTGCAGAAATTATACATTTCATCCCTTTGGGGAAAACTGTCTTTGAAACAAGGATTTGTAATTTTATTTTGTATTTTATTTCTGCCATGACTCCGCCAATTCCAAGGATTTGTTGCTATCGCTGCTACTCCAACCCTTTCTAATGATGTGTTTTGTGTTTGATTAAATTCTGGGTGGTGCCATTTGTCATTGTAACCAGCAAGATCTAGTCGAACAAAAGTCTGCATGTCCATCAATTCTAGCAGTCCAAAATCGGCATTTAAACCAAGAAATAGAGAATTTTCCATAACTCTGGTCATTGGTAAATCAGGATAGAATTTCTGTAATATTTCAGCATCTTTACATAGAATTAGGCAGTGTTTTGGATGCAAAATGCGATTCGAATGATTAATTGGTATTTGCCATCTGGGTATACTATCGTCATAGTAATATCGAATGGCTACCGAACTTAAATCAATGGGGAAATTACTTTTATTATAAATTTCTACGTAGTCGAGTCCATTTGTAGAAGCGTTAAATTGTATTTCGGAGATAATTAAATCTTGGGATGAGGGTTTTTTTATGTCGGATTCATTGTAGAGGTCAAGAGTATCTTCGAATGTCGACTTTTCTGAAAACAACATTGCCGAAATAATCAATTGCCTGTTTGAATAGTTGTTTGTATTTGTTGGATTATTCAATAAGAAACGAGCATGTTCATTATTAGAAACTAGAAGCGAAGCATCCATGTTTGCTTTCTTATGCTGACTATCCAAAACAAATAGTTTAAGAGTTTCCCACTGTTGATGTAATAAGGGCTGTATGCATTTTATTTCGATTTCATTATTTTGATTTATTACAGCAGACGAAAATAGATTCTGTGGTAGTTTTGGAATTCTAATGCATGAATCCATGTAACCGGGTGTACCGCCGGTACTATTATTGCTTTGCCAATTTAACCAATTTGTTTGATCCGGGCTGTGAAATGCCCGCTCTAAACTAAAGCCACCCGATTTAAATGGTTCTTCGTGGTATTCTTCTCTATAGCGATTTTGATAAATTATTTCAGACTGTTGATTTTTGATTATGATTGAATCTTCAGCAGAATTGTAAGTTGGGAAATTTGCAATTGGCCAACTGGTTTTCTTGAAATCTGGGGTTGCAAAAATTGAGTCTTTTGCAGAATATAGTACGAGGAATTGTTTGGCTTTTAACCAGTAATTCGGCAATTTAGCACAGCTGACAGCATCGCAAATTTGTGCATTTGTAAGCCATAGTCCTTGATTATGAGTATTTTGTAATTCTAGGTACTTAAAAGGTGGAACACCCACGGATTGTTGCCCATGTTCCGCAGGATGATGCATTATTTCGGTTACTATTAATTGTCCGCGTTTGATAGGTAAAATGCATGGATGAATTGTTTTTGATAGATGTAGTTTAACAATATTATTGCAGGTATCCGCTATGTTGAAAATTTTGATTTCAAAGCTGTCGTTGCATGGCCATGGCTTAGGAGCGATAATTTCTAAGGTGAAATGGTTGATTTTTCGAATGGTGCAGTTAGATGAGGAGTCCCATATGTGGCAGTAAGTTGAGTCTATACGTAAAGCTTCATTAAATTCCATCCAAGCGGAAGTAGACGATTTCCAGATAAAGTTGCTTACGCTGGGTCCTGTAGTATCGGTAATAACTGGTTTTTGCTTTGGAATTTGGAAGCTCCATTTACCCACGCTGCTACTGCCTGTTTGTATTAGGTTGATGGTTAAATTAGTTAATTCGGATTGATTTGGTAGTGTTGAATTTGAAATAAGATTCCACAGAATAGAATCTTTCCATTGCCAGAAAATGTTCAGCCTTGAAGATTTAAATTGCAGTCGGATAGCAAATTGTGAACTGCTTCTATTGAATAAGCTAGTGGTGCTACCAAGTATCTCATTTTTTGTATTATATACGGCTAAATTATCCAGTTTATCACCAATTCTAATTTTATAGTTTATTGGAATTGAATCTGTTGAGAAAATCAAATTTATATCTAAATAGTTACTTGATGAGGGGTTAATGCCTAAATAGAATTCTGTTTTTATCTCCCAATCATTCATTGTGTCTGTTGGGATATTTATGGTAGCTATTTGTGTTGATGTTTGGGCGGATAAGCATGTTTTTACATCAAATCCATTACTTGGGTTGTAGCAAAAGCTATTTGGAGGATTTTGTTGGCATGATTGAAAAAATAGGCTGTCGGTAGTTTGACCCACAACCTTTTGGATTTGGGATGTACCTAATCCAATTAATACTATCCAATAAATATTATTTAGATATTTTTCGCATTTTCCATTGATACGAGAGAAATGGTGCAGCAATACCCAAAAGGGGTAAAAAAACAGTTTGACAAATACTAGAAAGGCTAATCCACCAAATTTTTGTATTATACAGATGGTATTTAAGCAGTTTGTTTCCGAACCAGGTGTCGATAGCGATTTTCGCGGGAATTGGGATAAAAGCCAGTATTTCATACTCGCCGTACACCGCTGTAACGGAAAGTACCCACAGGCTTATAAGGTAGAAACCAAAAAACGACTGTTGAAACAGGGTTTTTTGCGATTTTTGCAAAAAAGATTTTTTAAACCAGCGCATTCGCTGATGAAAAAACTGAGAAAATGTTTCACACAATTGGGCTTTTACAACTGCACTTTTACAGTTGTTGATTACAACTGATTGGGTATGGTGATTGAAAAAAAGTTGGGTAGTGAAGATATCGTCACCGCTGGCTATATGTTGGTGGGAGGAAATATTGCCTAAGGCGAGCCATGTTGATTTGTTAAAGCATAAGTTAGCACCGTTTGCTGCAATGGGCGCAGCATGTTGAGCTGCCGAAAGACCAATCGCAATTAATACTTGGTTTTCAAGGGTTTCATAGGTTGATAATAGTGGTTTCTTGGTATTTTGGTTAAAAAATTCTACCCTACCAATGATGCATTCAGCATTGGGGTTTGAGTTTGCTATGTGTGAATGCGAGTCTACAAGTGTTGAAGGTAGTTCACAATCAGCGTCAGTTGTTAAAATCCAATCAAATTTGGCATGTAAAACACCGGTTAAGATTGCTTGTTTTTTGGAAGGCAAATTCGAAGAAATGAGCTTAGCCGATATATGCGTATTAGTTTGAATCCAAGTTTGAATTAAGCTGCAAGAATGATCGGTTGAAAAATCGTCTATGAAAATAACCTCCCATTCTAAGGTGGATTTGATATTTGTTAGTGAGTTAAGTAGGGGTTGGATTCTATGAGCCTCGTTTCGAAAAGGAATCAGTATGGTGCAGTTTTTAAATTTTATTTTCGAACTAGTTTTGGCTTCGATGTTGTTAGGGTTTTCTGCAGGAGTTTTGCAGAGATTTGAATTGGTGGAATATTTGGTGGATATTATTGTATTTCTCCACCACAGAAGGTATAACAGCGCTACGATACTATTTATCAGAGCTAAGCCCATGGGCTGTAATGATTTTTCTTTCGATTGCAGTGGTAGAATATCCAGGAACAAAATCTAATGTTTTCACCTCTCCACCGTGTTTTATGACCCAATCGGCACCAACAATATTGTTAATTTGGTAATCAGAACCTTTCACGAGGATGTCTGGTGTAAGCAGTTCTATTACTTCTTTTGGGGTAGGTTCTGAAAAAATGATAACACAATCTACGAATTGCAAAGCAGCCATTACTTTGGCTCTACTTTCTTGAGATTGCAGTGGGCGTGCTGGTGATTTTTCCAATTGTTGAACGGAAGCATCGGCATTGATTGCAACAATCAGTTTGTTTCCTAATTGAGCTGCTTCTTCCAAATAGGTAACATGACCGGCATGTAGAATATCGAAACAACCATTCGTAAAAACTACTTTCTCGTTGTGTTTCTCGCATAGCTTGCGCCAAGAAATCGCCTCGTTGAGGGTTTTGATTTTTTCGTTAGTTTTCATTCTTCTAGCCTAGCTAACTTTCTCATTTCGAAAAAATAAAGCAAATATGCCAATGCACCAAAAACAATCATTAGCGTATTGGAATAGGCCACAGAGAATATTCCAAATGTTTGCGCATCGTTTTCGGAGTAACCATAAACAAAATGAAGTCCAAAGGCCATCGTTGCCCAAACTCCAGCACCTGCGGGTAATGGAATAATAACACCTAAGGCGGAAAACATCATAAAGCCTAATGCGTTAGCAAGGGTTCCATCGGCTGTGATTTCTAGCGCTTTCATTGAGAAGTAACCTGATAACCAATAGCCACACCAAATAAGAACGCTGTAGAGCCAAAATTTTATTGGACTTTCTAACTGAAAAACGGTTTTAAATCCATTGGCGAATTTTGAAATAAATCCTTGGTTATCTTGTGGTTTGCTAATCCAAGTAGTGATTTTTTTTCTAAGGAATAAAAAAGCGAAAAGCAACAATGCCGCAAGAAATCCAAGCAAGGTAATTTGTATTCCTAATGACATTTGGTAGAAACTGTGAATTAATGTTTTCAAAGGTTGAAATAGGAATAGGAATCGAACCATTTCATCAAATTGTATGATTAAACACAGCACGGCCATGAAAGCCAATACTACCAAATCAATAAGTCTTTCGGTTAAAACGGTTCCTACAAGCGTTTCAACGGGGGCTTTCTCGCTTTTTGCCGCAAGGGCGCAGCGTGCAATTTCTCCCCCACGGGAAGTGGCAACATTCACTAAGTAGCCCGACATTACCGCATAAAATGATCTCCGTTTGTTTAGTGTATAGCCTGCGGGTTGAGACAACATATTCCATCTAGCTCCGCGCAGCCAATGAGCAAAGAGCATGGGGATTACGGCTAATCCTATCCAAGTTGGGGATGCATTTTTTATCGCATTACCTGTAGTTTCCCAATCAGTTTTTATACCAATCCAAGCAAACATGGCAACACTCAACAAAATTATAATTGCTTTGGAAGCCAGTTTCTTGAGGTTTTGCATATTAATGTATAATTCGATTGTGTCTGTCTGGGAAGATGTTTTTGGGTTGGTGCGAGGAGAGTTCTTCCGAATTTACATAACAAAACGTCATGATTATTAATTCGTCACCTACTTGTCCACGTCTAGCGGCTGCGCCATTTAAACCAATTATTCCACTACCTCTTTCGCCTGGGATTATGTACGTTTCAAATCGTTCTCCGTTGTTGTTATTTACAATAAGAACTTTTTGGTTAGGAACCATTCCAGCGGCGTCTACCAAATCCATGTCCACCGTAATGCTGCCGGTGTAATTTAATTCGGTTTGAGTCAATCGAACGTTGTGTATTTTTCCCTGTAATACCTCGATAAACATGCTTTGCAAAGGTAATACCTTTTTACTATGTAGCACTAATTCAAACAACGCAACTGCATATGTGCTATTTTTGAACCGATGGAATTCAGTTCAAAAATTGTTTCCGATGCCGTGGAGGCGTTGTCTGGTTTTCCCGGGATTGGAAGAAGGACGGCGCTGCGATTGGTAATGTATTTATTAAACCGTCCGGAGATGGAGGTTGCCAAATTGGCTGAATCTTTAATTAAGTTAAAAACCGATTTGCATTTATGTAAGCATTGCGGAAATGTTAGCGATGCTTCGGTATGCGATATCTGCAATAATGCTTCCCGTTCCAATGGGATTTTGTGTGTGGTAGAGGACTTTAGTGATTTGATGGCTATAGAATCTACCCGTCAGTTTTCGGGGAGGTATCACGTATTGGGAGGATTGATTTCGCCCATGGATGGCATAGGGCCGGATGATTTATCCATCGCCAATTTGGTTCAACGAATTGAAGCTGAGGGAATAAACGAGGTGGTAATGGCTTTAAGTGCAACCATCGAAGGAGATACAACGCTGTTTTATATCGGTAAAAAATTAAAATCGTTACCGGTAAAAATGACTTGTATTGCCCGAGGGATTTCCGTGGGTGGAGAAATTGAATATGCCGATGAAGTTACATTAGGAAGAAGTATATTGCAGCGTACTGAGTACAACCTGTAGCCATGCACCAGTTATCGGTAATTATAGTTAATTATAACGTCAAGTATTTTCTTGAGCAAGCGCTTTTGAGTGTGCAAAAGGCTTCGGTTGGATTGGATATCGAAGTTTGGGTGGTGGATAACAGCAGCGTGGATGGATCGGTGGAAATGGTAAAAGCAAAATTTCCATCGGTAAATGTAATTGCTAATGAGGGTAACGTAGGATTTTCAACCGCCAACAATCAGGCCATAAAGGCCAGTAACTCCAAGTATGTCTTGTTATTAAATCCGGATACTGTGGTTCAAGAAGATTCCTTTGTGAAGTGCTTGGATTACATGGATAAGCATCCCGAATTTGGAGGAATGGGAGTACGAATGATTGATGGGAAAGGCCGGTTTCTACCCGAAAGTAAACGGGGATTACCCACGCCTTTGGTAGCGTTATATAAAATGACAGGATTGGCCTCTCTGTTTTCGAAATCCCGCAAATTTGGTAAATACCATTTGCGTTATTTGGATGAATTTGAAAATCACGAAGTTGAAGTATTAAGTGGAGCCTACATGCTTATGCGTGTCTCGTGTTTGGATAAGGTTGGATTGTTGGATGAGGATTATTTTATGTACGGGGAGGATATCGATCTTAGTTACAGAATTCTAAAGGGAGGGTACAAGAATGTTTACTTTTCTGAGACAACCATCATTCATTACAAGGGAGAAAGCACTAAAAAGCGGAGTGCTAATTATGTAAAGGTTTTTTATAATGCCATGGTGCTGTTCGCCCAAAAACACTATTCTCAGCGAATGGCAGGTTGGTTTTCTTTATTAATCAAATTTGCTATTTACGTACGAGCGGGTTTGGCTTTTGTTGTTCGATTATTTCAGCAATTGTGGTTGCCTGTATTAGACGTATTGCTCATGGTTTTAGGTTTTTCGGGCATTGCCTGGTACTGGGAATTGTATCACAAGTTTGTTCGAGGATTTTATCCCAACGAATATTTTTTGATGCATATTCCGGTTTATTCCTTAGTGATAATGGCCTTTGCATACATCAGTGGAGGATATGACCAGCCCGTTTCCGCTAGAAGACTGCTGCGTGGTGGAGTTATTGGATCCGTAGTGTTGTTTGCGGTATATGCCTTCTTGCCGAAAGAGCTACAATTTTCAAGAGCCATTTTGGCGTTGGGTAGTTTTTGGTCGATTGCTTCTCTGTTTTTAGCACGATTTATTGCTTCTTTGTTTGGGAAGTCTGAATTTTTACAGGACAATTCACACAAACGTCGAGTAGTTATTGTGGGGTTGGGCGAAGAATGTGAACGTATTCAAGGTTTGCTTTTGCGATCAGGGGTACAAATGGAAATTGCCGGCAGAGTTCACCCCTCGGAATTAAAAGTAAATGGTTATTTGGGCGGTATAGATCAATTGTCTGAAATTGCTGCAGTACATCGAGTTAATTTGGTGATTTTTAGTGGTAAAGATGTGAAAAGTGGGAAAATCATGGAGATGATGGGTGCGTTTAGGGATTGGAATGGTCAAATAAAAATTGCTCCGGAAAGTAGCGAAACCATTATTGGATCGGACAGTAAAAACGAACCGGGAGAGCTGTTTACTGTTGATGTGAAGTTTCATTTATCTCAACCGCATAATCGACGTAAAAAGCGGATTATGGATATGATTATAGCAGTACTGGCTTTGTTGTTGTCTCCATTATTGTGTTTGTCTGCTAATGGGAGAAATATCCTTATGAACAGCTTCTCTGTATTGTTGGGTTTTAGAACTTGGGTTGGCTACCAACAATTGGATAAAAAATTACCTCGGTTAAAGTTGCATTGCATCGAAGCATCTGGAAAGTTCTACGGTACTGAATTTGAGTGGGATGCAAACTTAAGTTACGCCAAAGATTTTGAGCCATTGATGGATTTAGAATTGGTTATTGCTTATTGGAGAAATCGGTATTAGCCATGAAAAGTATTTACGAATCGCGTCGATATATCAAGTTGTTACTGCTGTTTTTGGCTTTGGGAATTGGTGTTTTAACTCTGTATTTAAGTAACTTGTTGGTTCAAAAAATTGCGGGGGAAGAAAAGAAAAAAATGGAGATTTGGGCGGAAGCCGAAAACCAGCTGACGGATCCCAACATGGACGGTGATTTGGGTTTTCAGTTAAGGGTTGTGAAAAGCAATGAGACCATTCCTGCTATTCTTGCCGATAGCTTAAACAATATTAAGACCATTCTGAATATCGATACTGCGGGAGTGAAAAAAATGGATAAATTCTTGCAGGAAAAATTGGAAGAATTTCGGAATGAAAATGACAGAATTGTTGTTCCTGTAGATGAAAACACCAATTATTACGTGTATTACGGACAGAGTTCGGTATTGATCCAATTAAAATATTATCCATTTGTGGTTTTAGGGATAGTTGCATTGTTTATGCTTGTTAGTTATGCCGCATTTTCATCCTCCACACGTGCAGAGCAAAACAAAGTTTGGGTTGGATTGGCCAAGGAAACAGCACATCAATTGGGTACACCAATTTCTAGTTTAATGGGTTGGGTAGAATGTTTGGATATGGGCGTTTTGCCTGAAAATGCAAGCGGTGAAATGAGAAAAGACATTGACCGATTGAACACCATAACCGAAAGATTTAGTAAAATTGGTAGCGAACCCATTTTACAATTACATGATGTAAATGAAGTATTAAATCAAGCCATTGCCTACATGATTACGCGTAGCGGGAAAGGGGTTCAATTGACTTATAAACCGGCAACTGAGCCGCTGATGTGCATGTTGAATGTGAATTTATTTCAATGGGTTGTAGAGAATTTAATCAAGAATAGCATCGATGCGATGGAAGGTAAAGGATTAATCTATTGTGCATTGCGTGCATACAAGGAAAAGATTATTATTGATTTTACGGATACCGGAAAAGGCATTCCACGAAATCAAATGAAGTCTATTTTTAAGCCGGGATTTACCACGAAAAAAAGGGGTTGGGGATTGGGGTTGAGTTTAGCGAAGCGTATAATTTATGAGTATCACGGCGGTGATATTTTTGTGAAGGAGAGTATTCCGTTCGAGAAAACCACCATTCGTATTATTTTGAAACGCAAATAGATTTTCGGTGTTTACAATAACCCAAATTAAGCAGTAAGTTTGTATTATTATGATACAGAGAATTCAATCGATATATCTATTAGCTGTCGCCTCTATTGCAATTATTCTGATGTGGGTTGATCCGTTTTATGCGGAATTCGAAGCCAATAGCGGTATTGTCTTGGGGCTGAGCTTTTGTAATAATGGGTCGTTTTCAGTTGGTCAACAAGGCCAGAAAGTATTGTATACACCAGATTTGCTTTCCATTATTTTGTTGGTTGCTGTTGGTGCTATAGCTATAGTTGGTGTTTTTTTGTATAAAAACCGAAACTTACAAATGCGGTTGACTAAGTTTTTAGGATTGGCCGTAATTCTGTATTGGGTGGTTTTGTTTGTGCGATTCTTTTTGGTATCGAAACAATACGCAGATCATTACAATTTAGGGGTTCAAATAGTATGGCCTTTGGTTTTGCTGATTCCTGTAATTATGGCTTATTTCGCTATAAAAAGTGATGAAGACCTAATAAGTTCTATGGATAGAATTCGATAATGATCAAGACATTTAGGACGATAGTAATTCTGTTGGTTTTAGGTGTTGCCTCAGTTCCGCTTGTGGCCCAATCAAATCAGAAGAAAATCCAAGTAAAGTTGGATCCAAAACAACAGTTTTCAACCGTATTTGAGGGGGTGCCATTAAAAAAAGGATATCGATGGGAAAAAGGATATCGATGGGTAGGGCCATGTGAGGGAATTGGGGTTAGCAAAGCCCTGTATCGGTCGGATTTATTTAATTTTAAGGTAGGTCCGCAATTCCGAGATTCCATGAGTATGTTTTGGGATAGCCTATTAACCCCTTGGGAAAAGAGCGAAGGTAAATCTACGGCAACCTATGAAGAATGTGTTCAGTGGTATGCTACCGTTGCACGATTGTTTCCAGGTTGGGTGAGTTTCGGTTCGATTGGCACTGGCGATAACGGATTGCCTATATATACAATCAGTTATTCCACGGAAAATCGACAAAAATTAAGTCGTTTTGGAACACCGCTTCAAGAAATGTTGGCAGAGGTGGATAAGAGTTTGAATTCAGGGGCGGGTGAAGGTAGCGGGAGTAGTTCTGCAACTTCAACGGATGGTATTGCAGGGGATTTAGGTAAATCGGACAAGTCGAAATACATTTCTTTGCTTATTAACAACAATATTCACCCTGGGGAACCGGAAGGCACGGATGCCAGTATGTTGTTGTTGCGAGACTTAATATTTTTTCCTGAGCAGTATTACAACCCATATACAATTAAACCGCTAAATCTCAAGATTACTATTGTTTGTCAGTACAATGTGGATGGAACCGTAAATCGTGGTAGGCCTTCTAGAGCAAACCAGGTGGGTCCCGATGCGTATGGTTTTAGAGGGAATGCCAAGAATCTGGATTTAAATCGTGATTTCATCAAGATGGACAGCAAGAATGCGATGGCTTTGGTGAGATTGATGGCCAGTAAAAAGTTTGATTTCATGATTGACAACCACACCAGCAATGGTGCGGATTATCAGCATGTCCTAACGTATTTTCATACTAGGCCGGAGAAGTTTATTCATCCACGTGGGCAATGGATTGTACCGTTTGAGCAGGAATTTCGGAAAAGATTGTTGGCCGATAGTTGGAAGACGGCTCCGTATGTAGAAACACTGAAGGCCATACCCGATAGTGGTTTGTACGCATTTTGGGAAACAGGAAGGTACGCAACCGGGTATGCAGCGTTGTTGGGTACGGTGGGATATACGGTAGAGACCCATATGTTAAAACCCTTTCCTCAACGTGTCTTGGCAACCTTGGCCTTTATGGAGAATTTTATTGAAAATCTGGGCTGGGTGGTGATTCCTGAAATTAATTCGGGGTATGGATTAACCGGTATGCCTGAGTTTCGAAAATCGGGAACTCTGCGACCTATGCCTTCGCGTTATACCATGAAGCCAGAATACATGCCGTTAAACTTTAAATTGGATAACACTGTATCTGAAAAAATCGATTTTTATGGATTTACGGCGGGGTATAAACCCAGTGAAGTAACGGGCGCTCCGAGATTGTTTTATGACCGATCTAAGCCATGGAAACGGAAGATCGACTATTATTCTACCTATCGCCCAGTGGATTCGGTGAAAGTGCCTAAAGCCTATATTATTTCTTCCGCATATCCTGAAATCATTGATATGCTGAAGAGGAATGAGGTGTTTGTAAAACGGAATTCTGTGGATACGCAAATCGCCATGAGGGTGAGTTATATTATGGATTATAAAACTGTGAATAGACCGTATGAAAGTCACTATTTGCATTATGACATAAAAACGAAGGATACTCTGTTGGTTTTGAAAATTAGTAAAGGCGATTACATTGTTCCTGTACGGAATGAATCGGCGGCATTTTTGGTGAATGTTTTGGAACCACAAGCCCCTGATTCCTATTTTGCATGGAACTTTTTCGATGGAATTTTGCAACAAAAAGAGGGGTTCAGCGATTATGTATTTGAGGACTACGCTGCGGAGTTTTTGAGAAATAATCCAGCAAAGCAGGCAGAATTTGAAGAGAAGAAAAAGTCAAATCCTGAATTTAGATCCAATGCTTGGTCGCAATTACAATGGATTTACCAGCAAACCAATCTATACGAGCCAACACATAACCGATACCCCGTTTATCGCTTAGATTGATGCACAATACCCTGTTTTATTGGTTACAAGAATAGTCTTCGAACGTCTTTCGGTGATTGGATCGATTTTTCGTGCTTTTGACAGGTAACAGGCATTGCATACTTGCAAGTCTGCAATAGTTAAACGTTGAGAATGCGATTTATTCTCCGAAATACTCGACAAAGTTATTGGGGGTTTCCCACAAGGTAATTTTATGCAGTTGTACGCCTTCTGGTAGATGCGGTGTTAATCGATTCCAAATTCCAACGGCGATGGTTTCGATAGAAGGCATGGTGCCTTTAAGCCAAGCTACATCCAAATTGAGGTTTTGGTGATCGAGATCATCAATTACTTGTTTTCGGATTATCAGTTTCAATTGCTTGAGATCCATCACCAATCCTGTTTCTGGGTGTGGTTGGCCTTTTACACAAACATATAAATCGAAATTATGACCATGAAAATGAGGGTTTGCACACTTTCCAAAAGTGGCTAAATTCTTTTCATCGGACCACAATGGGTTCCACAGCTGGTGGGCTGCGTTAAAATGCTCTTTTCTGGTGATGTACAACAGGGGCATGGGTTTTCAGCGGCAAAGGTAGTTAGATTTATTTTACTGCGACAAGGGTTTGTTGATTTTCCATCGGAATAACGCTCCGGTATAGGCATCAATCATCCAATTCCATGGCAGAACAAAATTAAGAAGTGCGGGTTCGTTAAAAATGGATTGGTAGGCTGATGGGCACTGTGCCATGGTAACATTGGTGGTATCTCGACAGGGTTGAAATCCGATGTGTATGGATTGTTTCGGTGTTGGTCGGGGTAAAACAATGTATCCATTCTGGGTGGTTTGACTAATGTGATAATACTGGGATTTATTGATGGGGAGGGAGCCCATGTCATCGGACAGAGAATTGTTTGTTGATTTGTCTATGGGTTTTGGTAGAAAGGCAGTGACACAGATTGACGAATCCACTTGAACTACCGGGATTTGTTGGTATTTCCCTGTTAATAGGGTAGCACAACCGTATTGGGTGAAAATAATAATTGCTATAGCTGCCAGATTTAGGCAGTTTCTACGGCGTACCATTTGGCTAGATTTTCAACCGTGTATTTGATGTCTTCCACGGAGTTTTGTTTACCAAAGCTGAAGCGAATGGTTGTTCTGTTGGTACCCGGTTTACAGGCGTTGATAACGTGGCTGCCCCCTACTGCGCCGGATGAACAAGCAGAGCCACCCGAAGCGGAGATTCCTGCCAAATCTAAGTTGAATAACAACATAGATCCGGCTTCGTTTGGCGGTAAACTTACACTTAATACGGTGTATAAACTATCGCCATGTGGGTTCCCGTTGAATTCAATTCCAGGAATATGTTCCTGTAATAGTTGAATCATGGTATCTTTTAAATTTTGGATGTGCGATTTTTTTGCTTCGATATCCCGATAGGAGATTTCGAGTGCTTTCGCAAGTCCAACTATACCATAAACATTTTCTGTTCCGCCCCGCATTTCACGTTCTTGTGCGCCCCCCGTGATTTCAGGAGTTAACTTGTTTTTGCGATTTATATAAATAAACCCGATACCTTTTGGGCCATTAAATTTGTGGGCAGCAGCAGCTAAGAAATCGACGTATCCTTGAGATAAATCGAAAGAAAAGTGCCCCATGGTTTGCACGGTATCACAATGGAAAAGAGCGTTGTGTCTATGGCAAAGTTCTCCAACTTCTTGGATATTAATCATAGTCCCAATTTCGTTGTTGGCATGCATCAAACTCACCAACGTTGGAATGGGGTTTTGCAATAAATCAGCCAATTGATTTAGGTTGATTTCACCTTTTTCATTAACATCCAATAAAACCAACTCTACCAAGCCAGCATGGGCGAGGTCTTCGGCAGTGTGAATTACGGCGTGGTGCTCAATTGGGGAGGTGATAATTCGTTTGATTCCCAGTGAATTAACGGAACCTCTTAAAGCCAGATTGTCGGCCTCGGTTCCACCGGATGTGAAGCAAATTTCGGCAGGGGAACAGCCTAATAATTTTGCTATTTTACCACGGGCATCTTCAATAATACCTTTTACTTTTCTTCCATGAGCATGGGAGGAGCTTGGATTGCCAAAATGCTCTTGCATGATGGGCAACATGGCCTCTAATACTTCTGGATTTAACGGGGTGGTTGCGGCGTTATCGAGGTAAATTCTGCGGGAATTCATCATATGCGATTATACAAATCTAAGTAACCTAAGAATTTATAACACAATTTTGCCATGGTAAACTCGGTTAAAATATCATTTTCTCGGGGAGCTATTTCTACGATATCAAAGCCAACAACCTTTTTTCTTTCGGCAATTCTACGAAGTAATTTGCATCCTTGAATCCAAGTTAATCCGCCTGGTTCAGCGGTTCCTACTGCTGGAGCTACGGATGGATCAAATCCATCGGCGTCGATGGTTACATAAACAACATCGGACAATTTGTCGATGCAATCATCAATCCATGCATCGTTATCCCACAAATCGTGAGCATACCAGGTGTGTATGTTTTCTGAGTCTTTAATTAATTGAGCTTCTTCTTTGCATTGGGCTCTAATTCCTACCTGAACCAAAGGGATATTGAGATCGTGCACTCTGGCCATAACGCTGGCATGAGAGTAGGGATTTCCTTGGTAAGCCAATCGTAAATCGGAGTGAGCATCGATTTGTAAAATGCTGATATTGGGGTATTTTTCCTGAAAGGCTTGGGCAAAACCGAATGTTACGGTGTGCTCGGCACCGAGAGATACAACGAATTTATTGTGCGAAAGAAGCTCTTTGGTTGGTTGTGCTATTATAGCAACGGCATCTGCTTCCACTTTGCCATTAAAATCCAATGGAGCAACTGTGGCGATACCAAAATTTTTGTAGGCTTCACGATCAATTTCTTCGTCGTAGAATTCAACAAAATGGGAAGCGGATACCATGGCTTCTGGTCCTTTATCAGAACCTTGTAAATAGGAACTGGTATGCTCGTAGGGTATCTGTTGGATAACCACTTTAGCATTTTTCATTGTGGCTAATTCAGCTTCTGGGAAGGCCAAGAAACCTTCTTCAGCAGGGAGGATATTAATCATGAATTATTTAACGCGTTCTACGTATTCGCCGTTACGGGTATCAATTTTAATTTTTTCGCCCACTCCAACAAAAAGAGGAACCATTACGGTTGCCCCGTTTTCAAGGGTAGCGGGTTTCAATGTGTTGGTTGCCGTATCGCCTTTCACCCCCGGTTCAGTGTAGGTGATTTCCATGGTTACATATTGGGGAGCTTCTGCTAATACTGGGGTTTCGCCATTTTCGAAAGAAATTAAAACGGTATCGCCTTCTTTCATGAATTTCGCTCCGTTACCAAACAAGAATTTTTGAACTGGGATTTGATCGTAGGTTTCATTATCCATGCAGATGAAGGATTCTCCTTCTTCGTACAAATATTGTAATTCTTTAACTTCAACTCGCACGATTTCAACAGATTCGCCACTTCTAAATCTATTTTCGGCCAATTTACCATCTTTTACTCTGCGCATTTTTGCTTGATAAAATGCACGAAGGTTACCCGGAGTACGGTGTTGCCATTCAATGATTTGTACTAATTCGCCGTTAAAGCGGATAAAGTTGCCTGATGAAATGTCCTGAGTAGTTGCCATGATGCAATGATTTAATTATTGCAAAGGTAGCACCGACAATCAAACCCACCAAATCTATGTAATCCTCAACGTAACTAATGGGGCTGAAATACAAATGGCTTTTGGGATGGAAATACAAATAATTTGGGATTTGAATTGATTTAGGGCAGAAACGCTTTGTGGAGAGTTGAATTTTCAGAAGAATGGTTGTTATTGAGGTAGCACGGTTTTGCCATATCTGCGCATCCATTTTACAATGAAATTGCGATGCTTGTTGGCGAAAGTGGATTGCATACCGCAGGATGTAGGGCAGGGGACAATACTAGCAATTTGTGCAGCTTGGTAGCGTGTTAGTTTGCTTGCCGATTTTTTAAAGTAGTGCTCACTTGCGGCTTCCACCCCAAAAATGGCATTGGGCCCCGTTTCAATTACATTCATGTAAATCTCTAGTATACGCTGCTTGCTCCACAACACTTCAATCCAAAATGTAAACCAAACTTCTAATCCTTTTCTAACCCAGGATCTACCTTCCCAAAGAAAAACATTTTTGGCAGTTTGTTGGGTGATGGTACTCGCTCCTTTTATCTTGCCACCTTTCATGTTGTGATTAATGGCTTTTTCAATGGCTTTTAAATCAAATCCGAAATGGTCTTTGAATCTCTGATCTTCGCCGCATATCAGGGCTAGCGGCATGTTAGGATTTATATCGTCATAATTTACCCAGGTTTGAGTAACTTCTACATTGTACTCGGCTTCTCTGGATTTCATTAATGCCGTTTTCCCAGGATTAATGATTCGATAAGCTCCTACCCATATGATGGTTATAATCACTGCGAGTAGCAGAAGTCGGAATATCCAACGAATAATTTTAGGTAGAATAAACAGGCTAAACAATGTAGTTGATTTTGGGCAAAATTACTCAAAACCTTGCACACCATTTACGGTAGTATATTTCAGGACCAAGTTTTTATTGGGATATATGCGCTTAAAAGCACTCTGAACCATTAAGGTAGCCTCATGGAATCCGCACAGAATTAATTTCAATTTACCGGGATAGGTATTAATATCTCCGATAGCATAAATGCCGTCTACGTTTGTGCTATAATCAAAGGTATTTACTTCAATAGCGTTTTTATCGATATTCAGACCCCAATCAGCGATGGGTCCTAATTTGGGAGATAAACCAAATAGCGGCAGGAAGTAATCGCAATCTATCCAAGTAAGTTCTTCCGATCCGTCGGTTGCAATACCTACCTTTTCTAAAGATTGTTTGCCTTCTAAATGGGTGACTTCGCTGTTTACGAGTAAATTGATTTTGCCGGCGGCACTTAAATCTAGGGCCTTTTGCACGGAGTCTGGGTGTCCACGAAATTGAGTTCTGCGGTGTATGAGGGTAACGGAAGATGCTATTTCTTGCAGAAAAATGGTCCAATCTAGGGCGGAGTCTCCACCTCCAGAAATAACCAAATGTTTACCACGGAACTTTTCGGGGTCTTTTACGATGTAATCAATTCCATGATTTTCAAATTGACTAATATTTTCAATAGGAGGCTTACGCGGTTCGAAACAGCCTAATCCTCCGGCAATCGCAATATTAGGTGCTTTGTGAACGGTGCCTTTATCGGTAATAACTAGATAATGATTGTCATCAGTTTTTTGGATAATTTCTGCGCGTTCACCCAATGTAAATCCTGGCTTGAAGGGTTCCGCTTGTTTCATCAAATTATCAATTAAATCTCCAGCCAAAACTTCAGGAAAACCGGGGATGTCGTAGATGGGTTTTTTAGGATAAATCTCAGTCAACTGCCCACCCGGTTGTGCTAGTACATCAATCAAATGGCAACGAAGTTTGAGTAATCCCGCTTCGAAAATGGCAAATAAACCCACGGGTCCAGCTCCAATGATGATTAAATCGGTTGTGAAGGGGTTATTTGGTGTGCCTAATTGTGTAGTTGATTCGATTTCTGACATAATTAAAAACTGAAGCGAAATAAGCTATTCTATTTAATGGGAATGGTGATTTTTAGCACACTAATTTCGTATTCTATTGATTTTTGTTAGCCCAGCTTTGGTGTACATGTATTCTTCCCCGTTAAACTCAATAGATTCATTGATTTTCAATTTGCTGAAGTCCTCAAATATACCTGCTGAGGTGTAAATTTTTCCTTTAGTTTTGGCAGCGATTTGTATGTAGGAATCATTGATCGCCATGTAATCTACCCAACCGCAGAGAATTATATTAACCGGTTTTTTTACGTTTTTCAAGTTGATTAAATCTTTCACCGGTGCTCTATTGTCTGCGATCATTAGAAAAGAATCGATGTCTGTCCATTTTTTTTGTGCTGCTAATAGGGCTTCAATATTGTTTTCAGGAATATCGCCTCCCTGACCAGCCGCAATTGCCCTTCTCATGGTTTGATATACAGAATCAAAGTTGTTG
>CAYUNO010000018.1:0-18968 GCA_964446075.1 uncultured Flavobacteriaceae bacterium
AGCCAAGCCCGAAACCTATGGCGGCAATATGTTTACAGAACAAAATATTAAACAAGCGACTCAGATAAACGACCAATAACTGGGTTGACCTGCGGAGAATAATTACAGTATTTGCCGCATTTTTGCGGAGAATAATGATTAATTTACCATAACCTGCAAGGTAAGATTGTAAGACATACGAATACATTGGGTTTTGCCACTAATGGGAAAGCAACACTTACTACGTACTTGTAGACTTCTTAAATCAAGGTTTTTGGTGACAATAATAACCAGGAGTTGGACTCAAACATGGCACATCAACATGGCACAAAATAAAAAAACCACCTACGAATTCGTAAGTGGTTGATTTTTTTTCGTAGCGAAGGGGGGAATTGAACCCCCGACCTCAGGGTTATGAATCCTGCGCTCTAACCGCCTGAGCTACCTCGCCATTTGGGGCTGCAAAAATAACAAATACCCGTTAAAAACCAAAGATTTTTGCAATTATTGCAAATACTTCTAATTTTTACACCGGGTAATTCTTCTAGACGCCAAAACTTAGGGTATAGGCAGTAAGTTGCAGACAACAGCAGATAATCGAAGATAAGAGCGAGCAATAACAGTTAATAAAAGTCAATAAAAGGAAATCGCAGTCAATAGATGATAATCGCAGGTAAGAGCATAAGAGCAAGTATTAATAGTCAATTTTAAGAAATAGCAGACAATAGGCGAGCAATAACAATTAATACCAGGAAATAACAGACGATAGGCAAGGAATAGCAGACAAAATCATGCAGAAGCATGCAATTGTCTTACAGTGAGGAAGAATCAATAAGTGGTTTAGCCCAGTTTACTTATTTAAAACCGATTCAATTTCGGCAAAAACAGTATCCGTAGTAAGGGTCTCCATGCAACTGCCTCCATCTACACAACTGCCTCGATAAAAACACTTACATGCTTTTGGCGGCTGTACGATGCTTCCCTTGCCAAATAAATCAAATTCGTGCGGATTGAAAATGTTATTCATCAAAACAATTTTTTTCCCTAATCCCAAGGTTAAATGCATACCCATAGTAACTTGGGTCACCACCAAATCGCAATGATCAATTAAATTAATGAATTGATTTAATGGATAATAACCCAAATAGGTAGCTCCGCTTCCTGCTTGAATATCTTTATTCCGTTGATCTTCTTGTGCACCTCCTAACAATAATGGGTAATATCCTGCATCCGAAATCTTTTTCGCCAATTCTACCCACTTTTCGATACTCCAAAGTCGGGTAGTCCAACGATCGCCACAACCTGTATTTAATCCAATGATTTTTTTATCGGCTGGAAGGTTCCATGTAAATCCCTTATCGGCGTGGTTGTCCAATAAATAAGGTTCCCCTTGGTAGGTTAATCCGCAGATTTCGAAAATTTCCGTGCAATAATTTTTAGTGTTTGCTTTGCTAACGTCGTCAAATAACCCTGTATCAAATTTATGTTGAGCTAACTCATTCACGGGCTGAGTGGCACCGTCTTTTAAGATGAAGCCATACTTCTCCGTTGCAGAAACCATGGATAGCAATCCGGAAGCCTCTTTTTCTTTGTCCAAGTTGATCGCTATATCCCAATGGGTATTGGTGACATACAGGCTGGCTTCAATTCCTAATTTGTAAATTTCATGGATTTGACCCTTGGGAAGTATGTCTGGAAATAAGGTAATCCAAGTGAATTTCGCATTTGGATACAGCTCTTTATATCGCGTAATCAAAGGGGTTGTGCGGATTACATCGCCCATGGCTCCTAACTTTATAATTAGGATTTTCTTTTCGATGGGAGTGTATGCCTGACAGTTTTCACAGTGATAACCATGCTCCTTATGGGGTTTGCAGGGAATGTGTCCGAGAAAATGAAGGCAATCCGCATTAAATTTCATAGGGCGAAAATAAATTATTTTTCGTCCGAAATAACCGCTCGCACAACCAAACACACGGAAAAGTTGTCTAACTTTGAGAAACAATTTAAAAATTGAATGCGTAAATGGCGATTTTTACTGGGTTTACTTGTCTTTTTCCTGGGACAAAAACAGGTAAGTGCCTCGCATTTAGTGGGTGGTTTTTTAACCTATGAATATCTGCCCCCCACAGCCGCTGGTTTTAATTATCGCGTAACGATTTTCGCATACCGCGATTGTTCGGGTTCCGTACAGTTTGATGATGCTATCGGCTTATGTATATACAACAATAATAAATCGTTTTACAAACAGGTAGATATTAAAATTTTATCGAAAAAAAAGGTGGATCCTGTGGGCAATACCGCATGTCCCGAATTAGCAAAGGCCTGTCTGGAACAAGGGATATATCAAACCACCATTACTGTACCCGCATCGAGCACCGGGTATCACTTGAAATGGGAACGCTGTTGCAGGAACACGCAGACCAATTTGGCCGATCAAGGAGGCGTGGCTTATCAGGGTCAGACCTATTATGGCTTTATTCCCCCAACCAGTATTAAGAATAGTTCTCCTTACTTTTTGGATGTACCGGTGCCTTTTATCTGTGCTGGAGATACTACAACCATCCGAAATCGGGCTTTGGATATCGATGGCGATTCACTGAGTTATAAATTGGTTACGCCTTGGCAAGGTGCTACGGCCGGTTTGCCAGAAATTCTGGCTTGTAACGATCCAATGACACCGTTTTACACGGTAGATTATAATGCTGGTTTTAGTGCAACCGCTCCTTTCGGAAATTCCGGTATTGCAAGTGTAGATGCATTTAACGGTTTAACAACCTATTTGTCGCCAAATACGGGGAGATACGCCGTATGTGTTGAAGTAACCGAATGGAGAAACGGTGTAGCAATTTCCACTGTGCGATTGGACTTGCAGATTTTAGTAATAACCTGCGGAAAAAATGAGAAACCCAGATTGAAATACGAAGGAACAACGCAGGTATGGAATGTAGAGGTGGGCGAAACCCTTTGCAGGGATGTAACTGGGTTTGATAGCAAGGATACCAGTCAGGTAGTTACATTGCGTGCCTACGGCGATATTCTCACAGGTACTAACGGGTATACTGGTAAGAAGGCTACCTTAACGCCTTCGGTAAATGCAAATGTTAAAACCGTTACCAGTGAGTTCTGTTGGACACCCAATTGCGATATCAATACCACCAATCCATATCGGGTAACGTTTGAGGCGTTTGACAACGGCTGTCCCTCAAAATTTGTGAACGAGAACGTTCTGATATATGTAAAGCCAGTTAAAGTAACCGAAAAGATTTCAGGTCCTTTGTTGTTGTGTGCAAACACCTTGGGCGCGCAATACGATATGAGTTTTTCGGTGGCCGACCACAAATACAAATGGGAAGTTACCAACGGTAAGATTGTAGGTTCGGATACGGGTAAATCGTTGATTGTGAATTGGGGTCCAGATACAGTGGGGTTGGTTCGATTGCGTGTTTTCAATCGTTTTGGTTGCGAAGGCAAACCCGTTGAACTACCTATTAAATTGTTAAAAGCTCCCACTGTGCCCGCACTTACTGGGCCCGATACCGTATGTCTTCAGCAGAATTTTTCAAAACAGTTACTCTTGCCTTCGGGGCATTCTGTTCAATACACTTGGAATACTTCACAATTGCAAAGAATTGGAGATAATACATCGGGGAATTCGTTTGCGATGACATTCAAGCCAACCTCAGGAGGTAATGGCGCTTGGATAAGTGTTCGATTGGCTAAAAATGTAATGAGTGGCGGGAGTCCCGTTACTTGTTATAGTCCATGGGATACCAGCAAGGTGTTTGTGAGTACTCCAGTTTCCAGTGGGGTACTTGGGCCGCAATCGGTGTGTCCAAATAACAAAGGATTAATTTATAACTTGGATAAAAAATATCCCGGGGCTAAATATACGTGGACTGCCACAGGACAGACGGGCAACAAGGTGGTGAACGATACGCAATTTGTTGTTGATTGGGGAGGAGTAGGAACAGGAACCATTAAGGTGGTGGTTACCGATCGTTTTGGGTGCAGAGATTCGTCGTTTATTTCGGTGGTAAAAAATCACTCGCTAGCAAAACCGAAGGTATTTGGCGATACAAACTTATGTGCATTAACTACCAACGAGCCGTATTGGGTGAAGGGGGTACAAAAGGAAAACTACACATGGCAAGTTGTGGGAGGGGCATTTGCCGGCGGCAACACCGGATCTGCTATAAAAATTAATTGGGGTGTTGCCGCCGCCGCCAGCATTGGCGTGCAGGCTTCAGCCTACGATTCCGTATCAAAATTACCCTGTCTATCCCCATGGAGCACCGTAAAAGTAATCCTTCAGCCTGCACCAAATGCCCCACCCGTTATTACCATCAATCAGTGCCAGACACGCAATTGGATCAGCTATTGGAAGCCGCAAGCTGCCATTGCTGGTGAAAAAATATACCCTCAAATTACTGCCGCAGGTTTAACTTTTAAAATGGTCCCCTCAGCAGATTCATCTTCTTGGGATGTACAATTCAACGGCGATACTTTTGGTGTGTTTACAGTACAGTATCGACTAACATCCCAATGGTACTGTCCGGGTCCATTTACATCGGCGAATATTACTTTAAAACCTCGACCTAGGACTTCCGCAATTTCAGGACCTACCGATGTTTGTTTCCCCAATTTAAATAATATCAACTACCAAGTTTCGGGAGAAACGGCTTCTACCATGGAGTGGTGGTTAACCCAAGGGGGATTTACAAATCCACCACTAAGTACTGATAAACAGATAAATGCAACGTGGTCATTAGCAGCGATTCCAGGAACCATCAAGGCCGTTGAAACGTCGGCAGACGGTTGTGTAGGGGATACCCAGCAATTGCAGGTTTTTGTAGATAATCCCGGCGTAGTTCTCAATTTTATTACGGTGGCTCCACCGCCTAATGCCGATAATTCGGTATGGATAAATTATAACGTATTAAATGCACCGCGATATAATAATGTGGTGTTTATACAATCACGTCCAGCAAGTACCGGTAATTTTGTCACGGTTGGCACTAGCAATATTGGCACCAATCAGTTCATCCATTCCGGGGTAAACACGGATGTAATGGCTCGAGAATATCGGATTGCCATCGTGAATCGTTGTGGAGATACCCTTTATTCACTGCCTCACACCTTGGTTTTGCTAAATGGACAGAAGACAGGCCCATTTAGCATGGCGCATACCTTTAGCCCTTATTTGGGTTTCCCCAACGGCGTGAATCGATACGAATTATATCGATCCTTCACCAACGGGAACGATTTCCAATTGTACCAAACCTATTCCAACCCTCAATCGGATAATTTTGATAACGGCAAGGATAATTACGCGCAGTATTTCCGAATTAAGGCCATCGAAACAGGCACAGGAACGGAAAGTTGGAGTAACGATATTTTAATTAATTACGAGCCTGTATTGTTTATCCCCAATGCCTTTACACCCAATCAAAAAGGTGGGAACGAAGTATTTATTCCCTTTAGCGGTGGGTTGAAAACCTATAAAATGAGTATTTATAACCGATGGGGGGAAAAGTTGTTCGAAACCGCCAATATGACAGAAGGTTGGGATGGCACGGTTTTGGGAGACCCAGTAATGCAGGGAGTTTATGTGTTTGTAATTGAATATTCCGATTATCAGAATAAACAATATTCAACACAAGGTACCTTGCAATTAATCCGATAATATTCTATAATTGAATAAACTTAAACTATGAGTAATCCATTTTTCTCAGATTCGGCTTTTAGCAATGCGCGAGAAGCCTCGTATTCGGAAACCATGACGGTTTCTGGTACTGTTAACAAAACGATTTTATTGTTTGCTTTAATGGTTGTTCCTGCCGGACTCCTTTGGCTCGATATGGGTGTTCAAGGCGGAGAGGGTGCCGATGGAATTAGTTATGCTATGAACAACGGACTATCCAAATACATGTGGGGAGGTTTGATTACTGGACTTTTAGCATCGTTGATTATGATGTTTAAGAAGTCTTGGGCTCCTGTTTTAGCACCTGTGTATGCTGTTGGAGAGGGTCTGTTTTTAGGGGCAATATCCTTGGTGTACAATGCTGCATTTGATGGTATTGTTATGAATGCCGTGGGTATTACAATGTTGGTATTCACTGGAATGTTGCTAGCGTATAGAAGTGGCTTATTGAGAGCTACGCCGATGTTTACCAAAATTTTAATTTTTGCTACCATGGGTGTGGGTGTTTTCTACCTAATCACCATGATCATGGGAATGTTTGGTGTACAAAGCTTCTACTACGGAAATAGCATGTTGTCTATTGGTATTTCTGCATTAATCGCTGGTATTGCAGCCTTTAATTTAATCATGGACTTTGCATTCATCGAGCAACAATCCGAAATAGGTGCTCCTAAATACATGGAGTGGTTCTCAGGAGTGGCTTTGTTAATGACTTTAGTTTGGTTATACCTTGAGATTTTGCGTTTGTTAGCAAAATTGCAAAGTAGAGACTAATTTGTAAGTATTACAAATCATAAAAAAAGCAGGCTGCACGCAGCCTGCTTTTTTTATAAACTTAATTTTTAAATTACAGGTTACAGAAGCAATTCAATTATATCGATAATAAATGCTCCAATAAATAGATATTTATATTGAGTTAGCTGAAATACTAAATTATACTTTATAAATTTAAATCAATCTTCGTCGTATTCCAAAGCCAACTTCGCGCTTTGCAATTCCGATAATGCATGTTGTTCCTTTAAGGATCTGGCAATGCCAATTCCCTTATCGAATACCTCCATGGCGTCTTCCTTTTGGCCTAAATCTATCAAGCATTTGCCTAAATGATAATACGTAGCTACATAATTGGGATGCTCGGCAACCAACCATTGATACTTTATTAACGCATTTTCCTTATCTCCCGCTTTCCACCATTCCTGCGCCAAAGCATAATTCAAAAATGGATCGTTAGGTGTATCCACAAGAAAGGCTAAGATTTGATTGATTCTATTCGACATACAATTTATCGGATTGCTACAGTTACCCGAAGCCACTGGTGAGGACTTATTCTACCTGATACCGCTATGGCATCGTTAATGTTGAACTTATAAAAATGCGCATCCACGGTGGCGTCAATTGCCTGAAGCACATAAATTCCTGCTAACGACAATATTGCCACATCTCGATTTCCACGGTATCGATCCCGTTCCGCTATCAATTGGGCCGTGGGGGTTTTCCCTATTTTAAAAATTCTAGATATGGAATCATTGAGGGTTCTAAGCTTAGATCGGTTGGTAATCATGGAATAGCCGGCATAGCCAAAAGCGCCATAAACAATAGGTACTTTCCAGTATTTTCGGTTATAAATTTGACCGCTACCGGGTAGGGTGAGCGCCAAAATCGTTGCTTTTTTTGGAGAATGGGTGTCTTTTACTGTCTTGTTTGAATCTAGTAAACTATTTCCGTATCGAGGATACCGATAAGGCAATAAACCTTGCTCAACATTAGTACTTGCGCGGAATTGCGTTCCTTGGGAAAATCCAAGGTTGGCTAACAAGACCCATGCAAGTAAGAAAATATGTCGAACCAAGATTTGGAAAATTAGTCTTGAATTCTCGAAAGGATCCGTTCCAAATCCTCACGATTTTTGTAGGAAATGATGATTTTACCCTTACCCTTAGCTCCATTTTTCAAATGAACATGGGCGTTGAGTTTTTTGTAAAACTCCTCGGTAATTCTATCAATCTCAGGATCCCAGTCCGTTCCCTTCGGGAAATCATAAGTTTTCCCTTCTTTGGTAGCTTTGGCTAAGGATTCAACTTCGCGAACATTTAACTGGTTATCAATCATTTGCGCATATAAACGCATTTGAGTGTCTGGGTCATCAATATTGATAATTGCGCGTGCATGGCCCATGGTCACAACACCCTGTTTAATTCCCAATTGGATGGTATCGGGTAACTTTAATAATCGCAAGTAGTTATTAACCGTGGTTCTATCTTTACCAACTCGTTCGCCCAATTCTTCTTGTTTAAGATTGCATTCTTCCAACAAACGCTTGTAACTCATTCCAATTTCAATGGCGTTTAAATCGCTTCGTTGAATATTCTCAATCAAAGCCATTTCCAACATGTCTTGGTCGTTAGCAACACGAACATATGCTGGGATTTGGGTTAGCCCCGCCAACTGCGAAGCCCTTGTTCTGCGTTCTCCGGAGATGATTTGAAAACGATCGGCACTCATTTTTCTCACCGTAATTGGCTGAATCACGCCGTGTACCTTTATAGACTCGGCTAATTCCTCCATCTCCGCCGGCCCAAATTCTGTTCTGGGTTGGAATGGATTGGCTTCAATATTTCTGATTGGGACCATGCTAACATGGCCAATTGGAGCGTTTACTGCTGCGTTTACATCGTTACCAGCATCTTCCAACAACGCACTCAAACCTCTACCCAAACCGGGTTTTTTCTTTATCTGTGTACTCATGCAATTTCCTCCGTTTCGGTTACTTCAATCATACCGTTTTTCTGTAATATCTCCTTGGCAAGATTTAGATAGCCGATAGAACCCTTGCTCTCAGCATCGTGATGAATCACCGGAATTCCATAACTGGGAGCTTCTCCCAATTTAGTATTTCGTTGTATTATACAATCAAAAACAATGTCTTGGAAGTGGGTTTTTACGTCTTCAACTACTTGGTTGCACAAACGCAATCTTCCATCGTACATCGTTAACAAAATTCCTTCAATTTCCAATTGCTTATTCAAGTGGTTTTGAATTATTTTTATGGTATTCAATAATTTACCTAAACCTTCCAAAGCGAAATATTCGCACTGTACAGGAATAATTACGCTATTAGCGGCAGTTAATGCATTGGTAGTGATCAAACCCAAAGAAGGAGAACAATCGATAATGATAAAATCGTACTGATTCTGAATGGTTTTTAACAAACCCTGCATGATTCGCTCGCGGTTTGGCATGTTCAACAATTCAATTTCCGCACCAACTAGGTCAATATTTGAAGGCAATAAATCCAAAAATGGAGTTGGAGTGCTGATAATCACATCTTGGGGATGGATTTCTTGAACCAAACATTCGTAGAGTCCAATACGTATATTTTTGGGATTAAATCCAACGCCAGAGGTAGAGTTTGCCTGGGGATCGGCATCTACCAATAAAGTTTTGTACTCCAATACGGCCAAACTGGCTGCTAGATTGATGGCCGTGGTTGTTTTACCAACTCCGCCTTTTTGGTTGGCAATGGCAATGATTTTTCCCATGTTTGAATCCTGTGTTTAAGTAAGTTGCCTAAAATCCAATTTCAAATGTATCGATGCTTATTTTTGTCGAATGGATCAAATCGATCCAAAAAAACTCACCATGCGTCGCTTTGATTTTTTAAGCATCAACAAAAATATTTCCTGTGCTCGGAAATTCAACATCTTTTATCTTGCAGTTGTCTACATAGGAATGGGTATTACTAGTTGCCAAAATGTGGATAATTATTCTAACTATCAGATATTCAATTATAACGATGACGCTGGAATTACCACCTTGGATCCTGCCTTAGCACGTTCACAATCCGAAATTTGGCTAGTTTCACAACTCTTTAATAGCTTGATTGACTTGGATAAGGACCTGAAACCCGTACCCGGATTGGCTCAAAAATGGTCGGTAGAAAACGGTGGAAAACACATTCAATTGACCCTGAAAAAAAACATCCGATTTTGCACCTTATCGGCAAATACCCTATCGAAATCTATATCCAATAAAATTCTTTCCGCTTACGATGTAGTGGCGAGTTTGCAGCGAGTTTCAAACCCGGTAAATGCTTCTCCCGGTTTATGGTTTTTTACCAATGTTGATACTACCCAACGAGGTCGAGGAATTTGGGCCGATAACGATTCCACTGTTACCATTTACCTTTCAAAACCTCAGGCTTCTTTTATTTCGCTATTGGCAACCTCGTATTGCTCCGTGCTTCCCAAAGAATTGTGCGCGCAAGAAAAATCCTTTATTTCTAGGAACCCCATTGGTACTGGCCCGTTTTATCTGAAGCGTTGGGAAACAGATGTGAAATTGGTGTTAAGAAAGAATCCATCGTATTTTGAAAAAGACAGTCAAGGGATTTCTCTTCCTTATTTGGATGCAATCGCCGTATCGTTTATAAAAAATAAACAAACGGCCTTTATGCAATTTGTAGCGGGAAAATTTGATTTCTTCAACGGATTAGAAGGATCATTTAAAGATGAATTATTGACCGATTCCGCTACTTTAAAACCTAAGTACAAGTCTAGATTTAATCTATTAGTAACCCCATTTCTGAATACTGAGTACATTGGTTTATACATGGATTCATTAAATCCAGGCCATCCAATATTGCGGAATCAATTGTTCAGAAAGGCCCTGTCATTGGCAATTCCACGAGATGATTTAGTGCGATTTGTAAGAAATGGATTGGGAGATCCGGCCAACGTGGGCTTTGTTCCTCCAGTATTATTACCTATCGAAAAAAATAATTCAACAACCGAATTAACGTCAAGTACGGATAGGGTTCATCCGAACAAACTTGGCATCGCCCAGAGTAATAAGCGTTCCCAAGAAATATCTACCAAAGCTTCTGTGGATGTAAGCAATGTGCGAAGCTGGGAGCTTGATTTTATTGAGTCGAAACGAATCATCCATCAATTAAAGTCTCAAGGAATAGTGCTCCCTGAGCTTGTACTAACTACCAATGCCGATTATCTGGATATGGCAGTTTATCTACAAAAAGCGTGGAAAGATGTGGGAATATCCGTAACGATCGATTTACAAACATCCGCTGTATTAAGAAAGAAACGAAATGAAGGATCTTTACAATTATTTAGAGGCTCTTGGATCGCCGATTATCCCGATGCCGAGAGCTATTTAGCCTGCTTTTATGGACCGTATTGTTCACCTGATGGGCCTAATTACACTCATTTTAGATCCAAAGAATATGATCAATTGTACAGGGATATTGAATCAGGAATGAAAGGGCAGGAATATAGGAATGAGGCTATTATAAAAGCACTTTCAATACTGAATGATAACAATCCAGTAATTCCATTGTATTACGATAAAAGCTTACGATTATACCATCCTTGGGTAGTAGGACTGCAAAACGACGCCGCAAATCGCTTACTGTTAAAACGAGTGAAAGTTAAACACTCGCCTCAATAAACGCTCTCAATTCTGCGTTTTGTTCTTTGGCAGCCTGCATGTCTTCTTTGGAGCCCTCCCACCATTTTTGACCCTGGTGTACGAATAAAATATGTTCCCCGATGTCTAATACGGTTTTCATATCGTGGCTATTGATAATGGTGGTAATATTAAATTCACGGGTGATTTCGGCTAACAAATTGTCTATAACACGCGATGTTAATGGATCCAATCCCGAATTGGGCTCGTCACAAAATAAATATTTAATATTCAATGCAATAGCCCTTGCAATACCTACGCGTTTTTTCATGCCTCCTGAAATTTCAGATGGGTATTTTCCGTAAGCATGACTCAAGTTTACTCGGTTTAGGCAATAAGCAACACGATCCAATCGCTCTTGTTTTGTCATATTGCCGAACATAATCAGTGGAAATTCCACATTTTGTTCAACGGTTAAGGAATCAAACAAAGCAGTACCTTGGAATAACATTCCAATTTCTTTTCGGAGTTCCTTTTTCTCTTCATAATCTAATTCGTGAAAACTCTGATTTCCAAATAAAATCTCTCCGGAAGTAGGCACTTCCAAGCCCACCATGCATTTTACCATGACACTTTTACCACCGCCGCTTGCTCCAATTATTAAATTACAAACTCCTGGTTTGAAAGTGGCATTCATATCTTTCAATACCTGTCGTTCGCCGAAAAACTTATTTACGTTTCTTAATTCAATCATATTACAGGAACATTTTAGCGATGATTAAATCGGCAAATAAAATAAACACACAAATGCGGGTCACCGCTTTGGTACCGGCTTCACCTACTTCTAACGCACCTCCTGTGGTGTAATACCCTTGGAAAACACTAAGCGACGTAATTAAGAATGCAAAAATGAATGCTTTCACCAACATGATGTTAGCGTATAAGGGAATGAAAGAACTGCGAACACCGCTAGTAAATTCATCGGCTGTTACTACGCCGGTAAATTTTCCTGCAATCAAACCACCATAGATTAACAAAAAGTTTGAAACAATAACCAGACAGGGTATCATAATAATTCCAGCAATGATTTTGGGTAGACCCACAAAACCTGCGGAATTTATTCCCATAACTTCGTATGCATCCAATTGCTCGCTAATACGCATATTCCCGACTTCAGAAGCGATATTGGCTCCTACTTTACCTGCTAACACCAAACAAGTGATGGTAGGTGCTAATTCTAATACAGAACTAGACCCAACTACAGATCCAACAATGCTCATTGGAAAAAAACTGGGTGGTAAAACACCGGTATCTGCGGTAAGTTGTGATGCAGTTTGAACGGTTGTAACAGCACCGGTGAATAAAGCGATCAACACTACAATGAGCAGAGAATCTACACCAATTAGATTCATTTCCCGCATCAAATTTTGCCAAAACATGTACATCCTTTCGGGTCTGCGAAGCACGTAACGCATGAAAAGTACATATCGACCAACTTCCCTGAATAAATTCATGATTAAAGGGGTAAAGTTATTACGTAAAATGCAATTTTTTAGGAAATTTTACTCCATACCGTGCGGTGCGGCGATTTGCCTAATTCGTTACGAATTGGGGCACTTTCGGGCTTCATTAGTAACTCATCATTTTCTAACCATTGGGCGGCTTCAACCCGTGACGCAATTAATATTGCCTCGTCCTGTCTAATATCGGCAATTTTCAAATCCAAAATACCACTCTGTTTGGTCCCATCCAATTCTCCAGGCCCGCGTAATTCCAAGTCTACTTTGGCAATTTCAAAACCATCGTTGGTAGAAACCATGGTGTTTAAACGTTTCTTCCCATTCTCCGATAGTTGGTGGCCTGATATTAAGATGCAATAACTTTGCTCGCTTCCACGACCAACTCTACCGCGCAATTGATGCAACTGACTGAGCCCAAATCGCTCCGCATTTTCTATCACCATAACACTGGCATTGGGTACATTTACCCCCACTTCAATAACCGTAGTAGCTATCATGATATCGGTTTGGTGCAGTTTGAATTTTTGCATCTCCGATTCCTTTTCAATGGCCTTCATTCTGCCATGAACCAATGAATATTTAAATTCCGGAGTGGGTAGGTAGGAAGATACCATGTCGTACCCTGACATTAAACTATTCAGCTCTAATTTTTCGCTGTCTTCGATCAATGGAAATACATAATAAACCTGTCTGCCCAAAGCAATTTCTTTTCTGAGAAAATCCATAATCAGTGGGCGCATGGATTCTGCTCTGTGTATGGTCTTTATGGGTTTTCGACCTTTAGGTAATTCATTAATGACACTTACCTCTAAATCTCCGTAAAGGGTCATGGCCAATGTTCTTGGGATGGGAGTGGCCGTCATTACCAAAATATGGGGCAGAACTTTGCCTTTTTTCCAGAGTTTTGCCCGTTGTGCTACTCCAAATCGGTGTTGTTCATCAATTACCACCATTCCAAGTTGCTGGAAAACAACATTATCTTCCAATAATGCGTGCGTTCCAACTAGAATGTGGATACTGCCGTTGGCAATACCTTCCAGTATTTCCACTCTCGCTTTTTTAGAACTACTGCCGGTAAGAAGCGCAATTTTCAAACCCAAGGATTCAACCCATTCTTGCAGACTGTAAAAATGTTGCGTAGCTAAAATCTCCGTAGGAGCCATTATGCTCGCTTGATATCCATTATCAATAGCCATGAGCATACTCAACAACGCTACTATGGTTTTTCCGGACCCCACATCTCCTTGCAAAAGTCGGTTCATTTGTAACCCTGATTTTACATCGTGTCGGATTTCCTTAAGCACATTTTTCTGGGCATTCGTTAATTCAAAGGGTAATTTTTCTTTGTAAAAAGAATTGAAATAATGCCCCACTTTTTCAAATACGATTCCTTTATAGGTTCTATTTCTATTGCCTTTTAATTGCAAATACCGCAGTTGTAAATAAAAAAATTCTTCAAATTTTAACCTTCGTTTTGCTTCCTCTAATCGGGTGATATTTTCGGGGAAGTGCAACTCTTTTATAGCCGCTTTTCTTGATGGAAATTTGAATTTATCAATAATGGTTTGAGGAAGATTCTCTTCAATGTGAAAATGAGGATGAGTTACGGCAGCACGACAAATTTGCACCATGAAACGATTGTCTAATCGTTTGCGGCGCATTCCATCCGTCATAGGATATACGGGAACAAGGCTACCTCCTGTTTTTGGGTTTTTTAAGTCCAAAATCTCTAATTCTGGATGCGGAATGCTGAATTTTCCTTTGAAATTGTTGACTTTCCCGTATAGCTGGTAGACTGTATTTTGCTTTAGATTCTTCTCAATGTTCTGATGTCCTTGAAACCAAACCAGTTCAATCTCACCAGTAGCATCGCGAAATACAGCGACAAATCGCTTTCCTGCACCTGTTCCAGTGATCCCAATTGGAGTGATTACGCCCCTGAGTTGAACGTATACATCCTCTCCGTGTACCTGAGATACTGAATAGATTTTTGACCGGTCTTCATGCCGGAAAGGGTAGTGACTTAATAGGTCTCCCAAGGTATGAATACCCAGCTCATTCTTAAGCGCTTGAGCCTTCAACGGGCCCACACCTTTTAAGAATTCAATTTCGGTATCAATCCAATGGGTCATTTTGCGAAGATATAGTATCTTCGCAGCATGCTTCAAGGAAAAACTGCATTGATTACCGGAGCCAGCCGTGGAATTGGTAAAGGAATCGCCGAAATATTTGCGAAAAACGGTTGTAATATCGCTTTTACCTATGCCTCATCTGTTGAAAAAGCAAACGCTTTTGCTAAAGAAATTGCAGATCAATACGGGGTGAAAATTCAGGGATACCAAAGTAATGCTGCCGATTTTAATCAAAGTATGGAATTGGCCGAAAAAGTAATTGCCGATTTTGGGAAAGTAAATATTCTAATCAACAACGCGGGAATCACTCGCGATACGTTGATGCTTAGAATGACCGAAGAACAGTGGGATGAAGTGATTGATACCAATTTGAAAAGTGCATTTAACCTAACTAAAGCAATGTTGAAACACTTTTTAGGTAATAAATCAGGCAGTATTATTAATATGACTTCTGTGGTAGGCGTAATGGGGAATGCCGGTCAAGCAAATTATGCTGCTTCTAAAGCAGGAATGATTGGTTTTACAAAGAGTATTGCCAAAGAATTGGGTTCTCGAAATGTTCGATGCAATGCGGTAGCGCCAGGATTTATTGAAACAGAAATGACGCATGCGTTGGATGAAAATGTTCGTAAGGCTTGGGCAGATACTATTCCATTAAAACGTGGTGGAAGTACAGAGGACGTGGCAAATCTTTGCTTGTTCTTAGCTTCAGATATGAGTACTTATATTACCGGACAAACGATTTCTGTTTGCGGTGGTATGTTGATGTAATAACACGAATTGTCTGTAAATCATGCCCTTAGACCAATCGGAAGAAAGCCAGTTTCCTTACGAAAAAAACATGGGGTTCTTCGATCATATCGATGAACTTAGGGCCCGATTGTATCGGGTGGCAATATTGGTATTGGTTGGTACCATAGTGGCATTCTTTTTTGTTGAATGGATTTTCGAACACATAGTTCTAAGCCCGTTTAAACCTGGATTTTGGGGGAATAGATTTTTTTGTGAAGCAGGGCGATACCTGTTTAAAACCGATGCACTGTGTTGGGAACCACCCGTGTTAGAAATGCAAAGTCAACAAATTCAAGGACAATTTGTTAGTGCATTTAAAATTGCGTTGGTTGTTGGATTTGTTGTCGCTTTTCCGTATATTATATATCAAATTTGGAGTTTTGTAAAACCGGCTTTAAGCGAGAAGGAAATTAAAAAAACCAAAAATAGTTTGGGTATTGTTTCGCTTTTATTCTTTACCGGATTATCGTTTGCATATTTCTTTTTGGTACCATTAGCATCCAATTTTTTGCTTGGTTATCAATTAAGTCCACAAATTAGAAATATTCCAACCATCGCTTCGGTTACGGGATTCGTTACATTTATGAGTTTGGCTACAGGGTTGGTGTTTGAGCTGCCTGTACTTATTTACATATTGGCTAAAATAGGTTTGGTTTCGGCCGAGTTTTTAACCAAGAATTGGAGATATGCAGTTGTAATAATCTTTATTATTGCCGGTATTGCAACTCCTTCACCGGATGTTTTCAGTCAGCTATTACTGGGAACACCCTTATTGTTGTTGTATGTAGTGGGTATTCAAGTAGCTAAAAGAGTAGAAAAACAAAAGGAAAATGACTAAAATAACATTGGCTTTGGGTTCTGATCATGCCGGTTTTGAACTGAAAAATGATCTATTGGTTTATTTGTTAGAACAAGGGTATGAATTGCAAGATATGGGTCCGGATTCTGCCGAAAGTGTTGATTATCCCGATTATGCTCATAAGGTAGCAGAATCTGTGGCTTCGGGAGAAAATACATTGGGGATACTTATATGTGGAAGTGGAAATGGCGTTTGTATCACCGCCAACAAACATACCGGAGTAAGGGCCGCTTTATGTTGGGAGCCGGAACTTGGTGCTTTAGCCAGACAACATAACAATGCCAATGTCCTATGTTTACCTGCTCGTTTTATTTCTCAAGAAAAGGCAGTTGAAATTGTAAAAGCATACTTATCTGCCGAATTCGAAGGAGGAAGACATCAAAACAGAGTATCGAAAATTGAAGCATAGTGCAGCTACAATTGTATGAGCGACGATTTTAAAACAAGTAAAGAATTTACCAAAGAACAGAACTTAGAAGCGGTAAGAATGCTTGGCTTAAAATTAGCCACAGATCCCCGTTGGGTAAATATTGCCGAAAAATCGATTCATGATATTTTAGTGGATCACGCTTTCTGCGAGCAAAAAGCAGCTACTCAGTGTATTTCCTTAATTGTTCGATTTGCTGATTACCCCAAGATAGTTGAAAAAGTTGCACCCATTGTTTCAGAAGAATGGGGTCATTTTCGTAAAGTTTTAAAGGAGCTTAAAAAACGGGGTTTAGAATTGGGTAAATCAAGAAAAGACGAATATGTTTTGGAGTTACTCAAATTTGTAAAAAAGGGTGGCCCCAAAGAAGATCATCTACTTGAGCAGCTGCTTATTTGCGGCTTGATAGAAGCCAGAAGTTGCGAGCGATTTCGATTGTTAAGCATGTATTGCACAGACGAACAATTGAAGGAATTCTATTACGAGTTTATGGTCTCGGAAGCAGGACATTACACGTTGTTTTTAGATTTGGCGCGAACGTATTTTCCAGCGGAAACAGTTAAAAAGCGTTGGCAGGAATGGTTAGACTATGAAGCCTCTATTATGGAAAATTGGACCTTGCGCGGCGATCGTGTTCATTAATCTCGTTTCTTGAACGTTTCTTAAATAATCGATTTTTGTTCAATCAAGGAAATTCCTTGCCTAACTCGTCTACTTAGCCTAATCCAACATCAAGCGCCATCATAAGTACAAATCCACACATAAATCCTAGTGTTGATTTATCATTGTGGCCGCTGCTTTGAGATTCCGGAATTACTTCTTCCACAACTACATAGATCATGGCACCCGCGGCAAATGCCAAGGCATAGGGAAGTATGCTGCTTGCAATCATTACTAATGCCACCCCTAAAACGCCTGCTATGGGTTCAACCATTCCACTCAGTTGTCCCCACATAAATGATTTTCTTCTAGATAAACCGAATCTTCTTAATGGCAAAGCTACTGCCATACCTTCCGGAAAATCTTGGATACCAATCCCGATTGCAAGCGCAATAGCACCCGCTAAATCCGCACCAGGTAATCCTTCAGCTACCGCTCCAAAAGCAACTCCAACCGCTAATCCTTCAGGTATATTGTGTAGTGTGATTGCTAAAACCAATAAAACTGTACGATTCCAGTTTGTTTTTACACCTTCTTTTTGTTCTATTGGGGAACTTAAATGCAAGTGAGGAAGAAATTGATCTAATAAATATAAAAATACCGCACCTCCTAAAAATCCTATTCCAACTGGCAACCAAGCCATTTTACTGTATCCTTGCTGTTGAGCCATTTCAATAGCAGGATTCAACAAACTCCAAAAACTTGCAGCCAACATTACACCACCTGTAAACCCAAGTAAGGTATCCATGTAGCCTTTTTTAATGTCCTTGATGAAAAAGACCATCGAAGCACCAAGAGCAGTAATAAACCAAGTAAATAAACTGCCCGTAAATCCTTGCATCAAAGGACTCAATCCTTCAAAAAAATGTACAAGCGTTTCCATTTTGTATTGTAGTTAAGTTATTTGATTATTTTACGTCATCTAGTTATCGGTTATAAAATCACTAAGATCAATAAAAATATTCATCTGATTTCTGCAAATTACCAGTATTAAAGTAATAAGTAAAGGTAGCTTGTAACATTCCACCTCGATAATTTAATGGGAAATATGATTTATAAAATTCTCCACCTTCTACTTTCATACCTCGAATATTCATCACAGAAAATTGATAAGTAAATCCAAATTCGTATCGATCTCCTTTGCCTGATCCGCCTCCCAAACCTGCCCCTAAATAAAATGTTGGGTAGAATCGTTGCTGATTATTTTCGGTTACTCTAAATCGTGTATTTACAGCTGCATTTAATAAGGTATCGGTTTTAGATGCAAAATTGTAATTTAATACAACTCCAAATTTTTCGTGGATTTGACTTTTACTAGTACCCCCCTGACGAAACGACATTCCCAAGGGCAATGTTAAATTAACTGTGTTCCTAACTACTTTATTATTAAGAGGTAACGTGTCGCAAAAAACTCGATAACCATGGGAAACAACGCCTAATCCACTGGTAATTGAAATGTTGTCCTTTAAATTGTAAG
>CAYUNO010000019.1:0-18484 GCA_964446075.1 uncultured Flavobacteriaceae bacterium
GCATTCTTGCGTTGATAAAGCCATTGGCTTTTCGATTACTACATGTTTTCCAGATTTTAAGGCTTCTATGGCCAATGTTGCATGGGTTCCGTTTGGAGTAGCTATGGTTACAACATCAACGGATTGATCTGACAATAATTCTGCAACTGATTCGGTAGTAAATACATGCGATAAATTTTTTGGCAGTTGCAGTGGATTTAAATCGGCAATGATTTTTAGTTCTGTATGCGGGTTTTTTTCTATTTCTTGGGCATGCTTTTTTCCAATATGGCCATAGCCAAGTATTCCAAAACCGATAGTATTGTTATTCTCTTTTGACACGATCTGCGTGCAAAAATGCTGAAGTTTTGTCAAAAAAAGTGCTCTTTATAGAATTTGTGCATTAACTGCATTTGGTAATGTGGAAGGTAGAACCAAAATTTGTACCGCAGTAGTATGACGAAAGAAACGGTATTGGTAATAGGTTCCTGTGGACAGTTAGGAACAGAATTGGTAGAATCATTGCGCGAAATCTATGGGGATTCACAGGTTGTAGCTAGTGATATTAAGAAGTCTGATAATCCCGTTTTCGATGGGGGACCCTTTGAGAATTTGGATATTTTGGATGCCGATCGTTTAGGTGAAATTATTCAAAAGTATAAACCAACGCAGGTGTACCATTTAGCTGCATTGCTAAGTGCTACGGCTGAGAAGAATCCTGAATTTGGATGGAAATTAAATATGGAGGGTCTATTTCACGTTTTAAATGCGGCACGTGATACAGGAATTATAAAGAAAGTGTATTGGCCATCGAGCATTGCTGCTTTTGGCCCTAATACGGAGCGATTTAATACGCCACAATACGGAGCCATGGATCCAACCACCATTTATGGAATTTCGAAACTCGCTGGAGAGCTATATGCGCAGTATTATTTCAATCGATGGGGCGTTGATACACGTAGTTTGCGTTACCCGGGTTTAATCGGTTACAAAAGTGCACCGGGTGGAGGGACTACGGATTACGCGGTTTCCATTTACCACGATGCATTAACTACTGAGCACCATACGTGTTTTTTAAAGCCAGGTACAACCTTGCCCATGTTGTATATGCCGGATGCGTTAAAAGCCACGTTGGATATCATGCATGCACCCGCTGAACAGATTAAAATTCGCAGTAGTTATAATTTGGCTGGAATGAGTTTTGCTCCCGAAGAAATTGCAGCATCGATTGCTAAAGAAATTCCAAGTTTTACAATTAGTTACGAACCGGATTATAGACAAGCGATTGCCGATAGTTGGCCAGCAGTAATTGATGACACTAGAGCAAATGAGGATTGGGGCTGGAAGCCACAATTCGATTTGGATGCCATGACCAAAGACATGCTGAAAAATCTTAAGCCTCAGTATTCTGCAGAAAAGGCGAAATAGATTTTAGTCATTCTATCCTATTTAGGTTTTACGCCTAATTGTAGCCTCTAAATAGCGGTATACCCAATATTTAAGATACTTTACCAATTGCTTTACCAATCAGCGTAGTTACAGTAGCCCTTTCTACTAACACTTCAACTAAATCTCCTTTTTGGTAGTGTTCGCATGGAAATACGGTAACGATATTTTGGTCGTTTCTTCCCATCCAATCGTCCTTGCTCTTTTTGCTTGCACCTTCAATCAATACGGTAACTGTTTGTCCGATGAACGATTCATTTTTTCGTTTTGAGACAGCGTTTTGAAGATCAATAATTTCTTGTAATCTTCTACCTTTCACGGCTTCTGGAATATCGTCTGAAAGTTTTTTTGCAGCGGGGGTTCCGGGTCGTTCAGAATATTTATACATATAACTAAACTCAAAACCTGCCCATTCAATTAAACTTAAAGTATCTTGGTGTTCTTCTTCTGTTTCAGTGCAAAAACCAGCAATAATATCGCAAGAAATACCGCAATTGGGGATGATAGAACGAATCATGTTGATTTTATCCATGTACCATTCCCGGGTATAATTTCGATTCATTACTTCCAATATACGGGAGTTACCACTTTGTGCAGGCAAGTGGATATACTTGCAGATATTGTTGTATTTAGCCATTACATGGACCACTTTTTCGTTAATATCGCGGGGGTGGCTTGTGCTATATCGGATACGCATATTGGGAACAGCTACGGCACATAATTCTAACAAATCCGCGAAGTCTACACTGGACTCTTGTTCCTCGGGTGTAAGGGTTTTAAATTCTTTTTTTGGACCACCACCAAACCACAAATAAGAATCTACGTTTTGACCTAATAATGTGATTTCTTTATATCCAGCCTCCTGAAGTTCCTTGGCTTCTTTTACGATACTATCGGGATCTCTACTTCTTTCTCGTCCTCGTGTGAAGGGAACTACGCAGAAACTGCACATGTTATCGCAGCCCCTCATAATAGAAACAAAGGCGTTTACTCCGTTGGAATTCAGTCGCACCGGATTAAGATCTCCATAAGTTTCTTCCCTACTTAGCAGAACATTTATAGCTCTTCCGCCTTCATCAACTTCTGCCACTAATTTGGGCAATTCGCGATAAGAATCGGGTCCGGCAACTACATCCACAAGTTTTTCTTCTTCCAATAGTTTGTCTTTCAGACGTTCGGCCATACAGCCTAAAACACCGATAATTAGATCAGAATTTTGTTTTTTATTGGAGCGTAAGTGTTTGAGTCGATCGCGTATTCTTTGTTCAGCATTGTCTCGTATAGCGCAGGTATTCAAGAAGATAACATCGGCATCAAGTTCTTCGGTTGTGGTAGTAAAGCCATGCTCACCCATTATGGATGCAATAATTTCGCTATCGGAAAAGTTCATGGCACAGCCATAGCTTTCGATGTATAATTTTCTGGTACTAGGAGGGTTGGAAAGAACTTCTACCATAATTAGAATCACAAAAATACGTGGTTTTTTGTTTCTTTGCAGGAAGATGAAATTTGCTTCTTTCCCAATTTGGGTGCTTTTATTGAGCATTACTTCAGTATTATCGGCTCAAACGGCGCTTAATTCTTCGGGCGATCCTAAGTCGAAGGGTCAGTTTTCTGGGAATTTATTGCTGAATTATCAAAAGTATTTACGAGACGATAGCATAGGGGCAAATACCAAAGTATACAAGGAAAACCGAGCTAGTGCGGATGCGTGGTTGTTTATGCAATATCGAATTCAGGGATATTCTTTTATTGTTCGGTACGATGCGTTTAACAATTCTCCGTTATTGGACCCTCAAGATGCGTATACCGATCATGGGATAGGGTTTTGGCAGGCGCAAAAGCAAATTGATAAATTGGATATTACGGTGGGGTCTTTTTATGATCAGTTTGGGTCAGGCATATTATTTAGAAGTTATGAGCAACGTATGATAGGTATTGATTATGCGATGCAGGGTATTCGATTAAAATATCAATTGGGTGATAATTGGACGTTAAAAGGGTTTGCTGGTAATCAAAAGGGTAATATTCGGAACCGATTTGGTGCTAGCAAGCAGGTGATGAGTGGATTGAATTTGGAGGGGTTATTATACACAGGCAAAAAAGGAAGTACATTGAGCGTGGGAGCATCGGCAGTGAATAGAACTTTGGATAGAGAAACCATGGATGCTTTGGTAGCAAATATTAACGGGTATGAGTTAAAGAATCGATTCTATCCGAAATACAATGTTTACGGCTTTAATGGTTATTTCTCTTACAATAAAGGGAATTTTGCTTGGACTGGGGAAGCTAATTTTAAAACCCCCGAGGCGATTTTGGGATATACTGGTAAATACGAAAATAAATCTGGAAAGGTTTATTACACTTCACTTTCTTGGGGTAAAGGCGGAATCAATTGGATAAATCCAAGTAAAGCACCCCAGGTAAAAGACAGCACAGGTGGCAGCAGACCGATGTCGGCAAAGGAATTCAAGGCTTGGCAAAAATCGAAACAAGCCTCTATTGGTTTTAATATTCAAGCCCGACATGTTGAGCAGTTTGCTTTCAGGACTACCCCAACTGAGACTTTGTTGAATGGATTGATTTCGTACTTACCTTCCTTAACGAGACAGAATACGTATCGATTATTGGCGAGATACAATGCTCCTGGTCAAGAATTAGGCGAGGATGGAATTCAGGGTGAGTTAGAGATTAAGCCATTTAAGGGTCTACAGATTACATTGAATGGTAGTTATGTGCAATCGTTGGCATACAACGGTAAGCGTAATTCCTTGGGAGAAATGGAGGCCGAAAAGTTGTACCATGAAGGATATTTTGAGGTATTACATACCACATCGGGTCATGATAAAATAAAATGGGGTTTACAGCAGGTTTTTTATAATCAAGCGAGATACGAGCAAGAGCCAGAATACGAAGTGGTGAAGACTGTTACGCCTTTTTTTGAATGGTTGCACAGAACCAAAGGAGGAAGGAATGTTAGAATTGAGGCTCAGTATCTGCACACCGATAAGGATCAAGGTTCATTTGCTAATTTGATGGTGGAGTATTACATAAAAAAGAACTTGAGTGTGGCGGTGGGCGATATGGTCAATGTGGATCCGCATCGATACCCCGTGATGCGAGGTAATATTGCCGATAAGGTATTGCATTACCCAACCTTTTTTATCGGTTATATCGAAAAAAATACGGTATTTACGCTAAGCTATTTGAAGCAGCAACAAGGAGTTAATTGTTCTGGCGGTATTTGCCGAGTAGAACCTGCTTTTAGTGGAGTCCGTTTTACGGTTTCAAGCAATTTTTAACTAAAGGTCCCAAATTCGCGTTCTTGATTCTTGGGTGTACCGTTTGATGTTCATCCAAAAAGCAAGGATGAAATAGATGATTATTGGAGAACCTAATGTGAAAAAGCTTAAGTACATGAAGGAAAGTCTAACACTGCGTGTAGATAATCCCATTTTGTCACCCAAGTAGCTGCAAACGCCAAAGAGCGACTTTTCCAAGGCATACTTGATCCAATTCATGCGAACGAAGTTAGTGGGAGTTTGTTGTATTTGCAATAAGTGCTAAAGTTTTATATAATAATCTTTTAGCAATTTAGCAGATTGGGGTGTGAGGTTATAATGATTTTTTGTATTAGTATCTGAATTATCTAACGGATTCAAATATAAATTGATACGATTTTGGATTGGGGATTTTTGGAGAGGATCAACCGGATTATTTTCATCCTTTTTTATGGCATAAACAAAAATAAGATGGGGAGATTTTAAAGTATTTGCGGCCAATTCGGTGATTTTTTCTATGCAAAAATTGAATTTTTTGAGCACAGAAATCAGTGCATTTTTATCCTGAAATGGATACATCAGGAACAAGCTGCCCTCGTGTTTTATTATTCCTTGGATGGTGAAAATGAGATTTTCTAAGGTAAGTTCCGAGGTATGTCTTGCTTGATTTCTATGAATATTGGGGGATTCTAACTGATTACTGAAAAATGGTGGATTGCTTATTACAACATCAAATACGGAATTGGATAATTGCAGAATATTCTGATTCTCAAATTGTATTTGTGCAGTTAATCCATCTTCTTTCCAGTGGGATAATGATATATTAGCTGCTTCTATGGATGCGTGGTGTATGTCCAGTCCAAGGAACGTTGCGTTGGATAGTTTTTGTGCCACCATAAAGGTTAAAATTCCCGTTCCTGATCCTATATCAAGAATGTATGATTGCGGATTAAGTTGGTGTTGAGTTATCCATGCGCCAAATAAACAAGCATCGGTAGTAACCGGTAGTGCCACATTGTCTTGAAAAACGGTAAATTGTTTAAATACAAAGGGATTCCGATTTGTTTTTTGTTGTCCCATGGTTGTCCTCCGATTACATAGTATGAGCAGACACAGGAAATAACCAATCTTTCGAAAATTGTGACGGTTCAGTGAAGAAATGTAACGTTTGATTATTAATTGCTAAAACTGCGGACGCTTGGTCTATAGAAATACTTAAATCGTGGCTTGAATAAATGATGAGCTTATTATTTTTCTGGGAAATGATTTTTAATAATTTCAAAAATTCAATGCGAGTTGGGTAATCAAGAAAAGCAAGCGGTTCATCCAATAATATTATTCGGGAGTCTTGGGCCAAGCATCGCGCAAGCATTACTTTTTGTTTCGTCCCATCGGATAATTCTGAAAACGGGTATTTTTTAATGGATGAAATGCCGGTATTTTCCAATGCAGTTTCAATGGCATTGTAATCGTGGGTTGATGGTGATTTTATGCCCGATATAAATCTCTGTCGGCCTGTTAAAATTATTTCTTCCACGGATAAATTAGTGGAAGTTGGGGGCGTTGCCGACATATAAGCCGCCATGGAAGCTTTTTCTTGAGGATCTAGTTGAATTAGGGTTTTATTATGAATGGAAATTTTTCCCTGTAGAGGGTGGGTAATTCCTGCTAGTGCTCTAAGAAAAACCGATTTTCCTACACCATTTTTACCGAATAATGGAATTATTCCGGGGTTTTCAATTTGCAGATTTGCATTGGAAAGCAATAGTGGTTGATTTGGGAAACCGAGGGAAATATTTTCCAGCTGCAATAACATATTTGGGTACAAAAATGAGAAATTTGGATGGTGAATTTGCAATTGTCAAAAATAGGACCCTCAGAAATTTCGGTTGTTCGTGCATTAGCTGAGAAAATATGGAGAAAACATTATCCGGAAGTTATAGGTATGGAACAGGTAGAATTTATGCTCGGGAAATTCTATAACGAAGAATCAATGAGGTTACAGATGTTGGAAGGACAGCAGTTTTTTTTAATTATAAACGAAAATGGACCGGTTGGTTTTATTGCCGTGACTGACAAAAACGAGGGGGAGTGGTTTTTGAATAAATTCTACATTGATACGGATTTACATCGAAAAGGATTGGGTAGAAGATCATTTGAATTATTGTTAAAGTCTTTAGGGGATTCTGTGAAAGCAATTCGTTTACAGGTAAACAGACAAAACTATAAACCCATAAATTTTTATTTTAAAATGGGCTTTGTAATTGAGCGTGTAGCTGATTTTGATATCGGGGATAGATATTTCATGAATGATTTCGTGATGGTATGGCATGCTAAGTGATTTTAGCTGACTACCTTTGCAGTGTGTTAGCATTGGTTGATTTTTCTTTTGAGTTTGCCGGAAGGTATTTGTATAAAAATGCCAATTGGCATATAAAACCTAACGAAAAAATAGGGTTGGTGGGATTAAATGGAACGGGTAAGTCTACGCTTCTGCGAGTAATTTCCGGAGATTTTGATTTGAGAGAAGGTAAGATGTCGAAACCCGGCGATTTGAAGATTGGATTTTTAAATCAGGATTTATTGAGTTTGGACATCGGGGAATCGGTGCGCGATGTGGTATTGGGGGGTAGGGACGATTTAATGAAATTGGATAAAGAAATCAATGAACTGTTGATTAAATTAGAAACTCAGTATGATGATAGGACTTTGCAGCGATTGAGTGATTGCCAGGAACAATTTGGTGCTTTGGGCGGATACGATTGGCATGCTCAAGCCGATAAAATTTTGGAGGGTTTAGGTTTTTCTACAGAGCAATTAGGCAAGAGTTTACGCGAATTTTCTGGTGGATGGCGTATGCGTGCAATGTTGGCGAAATTGTTATTGATGTCACCTGATTTGTTGCTGTTGGATGAGCCTACCAACCACTTAGACTTGCCAACTATTCAATGGTTGGAAGATTATTTGTATGAATACCAAGGTACGTATGTAATTGTTTCTCACGATAGATTTTTCTTGGATAGGACTGTAAATAGGATAGCGGAAGTAGCGCATCAGCAGCTGTTTCATTACAAAGGGAATTTTACGGAGTATTTGGAGCAAAAAGAAGAACGGGATGAGATGATGCAACGGAGGTTCGAAAATCAGCAGGATTTTATCCGTCAGCAAATGCGTTTTATTCAGCGATTTAGATATAAGGCGAGTAAGTCTACAGCGGTTCAAAGTAGGGTGAAGATGTTAGAGAAGATGGACAAAATTGAAGTGCTTAAGGATGAAAAACGCGAATTTGATATCAAATTTAATATTCGAATAACTCCTGGTAAAACGATAGTGGAAATAAAGGACGTGAAGAAGGCGTATGGTGATAATGTGATTTTTTCAGGAACCGAAGCTCAGTTATTGCGAGGGGATAAAGTAGCTCTAGTAGGTGCAAATGGTAAGGGTAAATCTACCTTATTAAGGTTAATTTATGGTGGCGAGCCATTTGAAGGTGATATTCAATTAGGATGGAATGTTGAACCAGCATTTTTTGCTCAGCATCAATTAGAAGCATTAGATCTAAAGAACGATTTGTTAAACGAAATAGGGAGAGTGAGTGGAGAATATACCGAAAGAGAATTGCGGACGGTTTTAGGCTGTTTCCTATTTACAGGAGAAGAAGTATTCAAAAAAGTTAAGGTATTAAGTGGCGGTGAAAAATCCCGATTAGCTTTGGCCAAGACCTTAATAACACAATCCAATTTTTTATTGCTTGACGAACCTACTAACCACTTGGATATGTTTAGCACTTCGGTTTTGGCTGAGTCTTTGATTGATTATGCCGGTACGGTTTTGTTTGTTTCGCACGATAGAACGTTTATATCGAGGGTTGCAAATAAAATATGGTGGATTGAAAACGGTCAAATTCGTGAGTATCAAGGTACTTACGATGAATACCAAGAATGGGTGCAGAAAAGAATTATTTCGGAACCCGTTATTTCGAAAAGTGGTAGTACCTCAATGGCCGAGAATAAACAGTCAAATGCAGGTGCTACAGCTGTAACGGCTAATAAATCAGGAATTTCTAAAAATCAGATTAAAAAGTTGGAAGATGAATTGGCGGTAATGGAGGATAAAATTAATGTATTGAAATCGGAAAAAGCTACCGTAGAAGCTGAACTACATTTGCCAGAAATTGCCGCTGATTTTGAAAAAGTTGCGTCGCTTACAGCGCAATATGACAGTCTTGAAAAGCAAGTTTTGGATTTACAAATGAAGCACGATTCACTTTTTGAAGAATGGCTTGTTCTTCAGGAAGGATAATTGGCTTGTTTTTTGAATGTTCCATGCGTAAGTTTGAGATATGAGGTCGCTATATTCTGTTTTTTTCGCTTTTATGGCGGGTATTTTAATATCATTACCCCTAAAATCGGCAGTAGATAGCACGCTGAGATTTGATAATGCGGTATACGAAGAGCAAGTAAAAACGGTACGATTTGTTCAATCGGAGAGTGGGTTTAATTTTCCAATTTATAATTTAGAAGCCAAACGGCCATTATTACTTGAATTTGATCAACTTAAAACGGAGCGGGATTTTTATCAATATACATTAATTCATTGCGACGCGAATTGGCAGCCGACATCGGGAATGGTTAAAACACAAATTCTTGAAGGTCAAGGGTTTGACAATATTGATGATGTGGGATTTTCTAGCGGAACATTAATGAATTATTCGCATTATCGTGTTCAACTCCCCAGTGAAAATACGATGCCTAAAATCAGTGGTAACTTTTTATTGGTGGTTTACAGGAATTTTGATGAGCGGGATATCGTGTTATCGCGTAGAATGATGGTATTAAATGTAGCAGGAGGTGTTAACATGGAATTGTTGCAGTCTAGGCAGGTTGATCTTCGTGCTACCCATCAACAAGTAAATTTCACTTTCAATGTGAAAGCGGATTTTTTCATGCCCAATCCCATGCAAGATATTAAAACTGTTGTGTTGAGAAATGGGGAGTGGATGAGCGCAAATTATGGGATGAAACCCACAGTTGTGTTGGGCGGCACGTTTCAATTTAATCAACAATTGGGTAATCAGTTTGAAGGTACCAATCAATTTAGATATTTTGATTTACGAAGCTTAAGAATGTCTCAGGCGGGTATTAAGCAGCGATTAAATATTTCAAATCAGAAGCATGTATGGCTTGTTCCGGATCAATCACGGAAATATGAGAAGTACTTTAACTGGGCCGATATCAATGGTAGGGTTTTATACGATAGTAAAGATGTACCAATGCCTGCGGGTGTTCCCTTGGAAAGCGATTATTGTTTTGTGCATTTCAGTGTCCGATGCGAAAAAGAATTAGACAAGCCGGTTTATATTTATGGCGAAATAAGTGATTGGAGAGTTCAGGAGAACTATCGAATGTATTATAGTCCCGATGCTGGTGTTTATGAGGCGGTTGTGCCATTAAAGCAGGGGTATTATAACTATATGTATGGGGTTTTAGATTCGGAAACAGGGAAACTAAACTTCTCAGAATTTGAAGGCAATCACGCAGCCACTGAGAATAATTATATGGTATTGGTTTACTATAGAAATCAGACGTTTGGGTACGATGAGCTGATTGGATATGGTCTAAAGAATACCAATACAGGACTAAAGTAGGCCATTCGATTATTCTCAGATTCCGGGTTATGGATTATCTTTATTGTACTCTAGGGGGTTCTCTTTGGTATACTAAAATAGAGTTTAATTTAAGTAGTACTCTTGGATTTGGCTATTAGGACTTACAACGAATTAGCTCATTATTTTCCATTAATTTCTTCCATTATTATCGGAGAAAAAAAGGAGTCCCATTGGGCTTTTGAGTTTATTTGATATAGATAGGTATTACGATAGGTATGGGCTCTGCCAAGTTTTTGAAGCGATTTGGGCAAGTTGTTTTTGGCTAAACCGGTACTATCAATAACTGTTAGAAAAGGAAGTTGATTAGGTTTAGCTTTATGGAAAACTAGATATTTATAGTTTGTAGGCTGAAATTCCCAATGTTCTGGGTAAAATGCTAATCCAAATTCAATGTCGGTTCTATTTACGGCATAATAATCCACGATCGGCTCGCCAAAAATCACAGTTTTATCATGACTACCGGAGTACCGGCTGGGTATATACTTGTCCAAAAATCGAAATGCAACAGCTGGGTTCCTATCGTCTCGTTGGTAGATTGCTATTGAATGTCGGATTAAGAAGCTGGACACATCTAAAACAACATAACTTATCAATACCAATTTCAATAGTTTGAATAAGGGTGTTCGATGTTTTATGCGATCAAAGGGTGCGGTTTTGGTGAGTTTATCAGGGTTAAACCACAACGAAATTAAAACAATAACGAATAGCCAATGGGTTCCAAAGTACCGGATATGGGGCGAGAGTAAGAAGGCTTGCGGTAAAACTAAAATTAAAAAACTCAGGATTATCAGTGATTTTTTATCTGAGAATTTTACTTGTTTAACATGCATTATTGATTTGATGAGCACTCCTAAATAAATAAAGGGTGTAAGCGGTTGTTCTATGTAATAGGGCCAAAATTTCCCCCATAAGTATTGAAATACCTGCCAATAGGTGTTTTCGTTGGAAGCGTGTTTACTGCTTTGAAAAAGTAATTGATGAATTATGTTTTTAGTTGGAGTGTTTAACCATGCGTAGGTTATTATGGTTGGGAGCAGGAAGATTAGGATTTGTGCGGTTTTGTATTTTATGGAAGTGTTGTTTTGAGTAAAAAATACCGCCGTAAGTATCCAGAACAACACCAAGGGCCAAACATAGATATGTGCGATAAGTAATAACCCGGAAATTAGACTAAGCAGTATTTTATTTCTAGGTTTTTCGATGTTTAGCAGTGCAGAAATGCCGCTCATTACTAATAGCCAAATCCAGGGTTCCACACGCATTGATTTTCCGATTTCAAACACGGATTTATCAAGAATGAAGAGTGTGGTTAGTGCGAATATCCAAGGTCTTGATTTCCAGGCTGCATGCTGCTGTAGTACTTGGTAAAGAATAATAAGAGTGAGGATATTTGCAAAAAAGAAAGGTAGACGACTGAAAAAAATTGTTTTAGGAAGAAATTGAAGGAATGTTAGATGTAAATTGGTGATTAATGGAGGATAACTGGCAAACAGTTCGTTGGCTCCTGGGTTGGGCCAAATTTTTGAATAGAAATGATGGTATTTAAAATAGTTAAAGACAGGATTTAAGTGTTGAATTTCGTCCGTCCAAGCTATAGGCAACCTTTCTAAATTAACTATGCCCAAAAAAACATAGCCAGTAAGTAAACAGATAAAAAGACAGTGTTTTTTGATGGAAGCGAGAAGGGAGTTTTTCATTGACCATGTAATTGGTTAGTTTGGATTTCCCTAAGTTGGATTTGCTTCAGTATAGTTGCTTTTTGGTTATTCGAAACGAATCAGCACTTGGTTTTTGTCTACGGCCTGACCGGATTTAACCTCGATTGCTGCAATAGTTCCTGCTGTAGGTGATTTGATGGCATTTTCCATTTTCATGGCTTCAAGGGTTAACACTTTTTGGTTCACTTCCACGGTGTCTCCAACATTAACCGCAATACTTAGGACTAAACCTGGCATGGGTGCTTTTATCTCTGAAATTTTTGGAGTAAGCGCATTCTCTAAACCCATAGATTTCAGTAAATCGTCTAGGGGTTCCGTAATTTTTGCGATGTATTTTTGATTGTTATACAGGAGCGTAACGGTTTTGGTAGCTTTATCAACTGATAAACAATGAAGTTGTATGGTTTTGTTGGGTGTTTGAATCAGTAAAATGTTTTTGCTGGTGGGTAAAAGGTTAATTTCTGCGTTATGGGGTATGGTCCATTGACCATCAATCTTTTCTAATTGTATTTGGTGATCTTGCAGGGTAACTTTCATGATTTTTGGGTATTATACGGTTCTGTCTATTACAAAATTTACCAAATTTTGTAGTGTTTGTTTGTTGTCCTTGGTGGCCGGTATTGTTTCTAAAATTTCAAATGCTCGATCTCTACATTCGTTCATTTTATCTTTAGCATAGCGCATTCCACCGTGGTAGGTAATAAAATCAACCACTTGACTGATTTTTTCCTTATCGGTTAATTTATTAGATCGAATTACCTTCTTTATGGAAGAAACTTCCTTTTTATCGGCTTTTGAAAAAGCGTAGATGATTGGCAGGGTTAATTTGTGTTCTTTAATGTCTAGTCCAGCGGGTTTGCCTGATTTGTTATCGCCAAAATCAAATAAATCGTCTCGGATTTGAAATGCTATGCCAATTTGTTCCCCAAAAAGTTTCATTTTTTTGAGTATTTCTGGGTCTTTGGTAGTGGATGCCGCACCTATTTCACAGCAAGAAGCAATAAGTGAAGCTGTTTTTTTTCGAATAATTTCGAAATAAACATCTTCGGTAGCATTCATAAAACGGGCTCTTTCCAGCTGTAGTAATTCGCCTTCGCTCATTTCTTTAACCGAGTTGGAGAGAATTTCTAATAAATCGAAATCTCTGTGCTCCACGGAAAGAAGCATTCCTTTTGACAGTAAATAATCGCCCACCAAAACAGCGATTTTGTTCTTCCAAAGCGCGTTGATGGAGAAAAAGCTTCGGCGCATGGAACTATCGTCAACCACATCATCGTGTACTAAAGTTGCGGTGTGCAGTAATTCTACCATGGAAGCTCCGCGATAGGTTCGTATGTTGATTTCTCCAAATAGTTTGGCGCTAAACATAACAAACAGAGGTCTGATTTGCTTCCCTTTACTTTTAACAATGTAGGTCATGATGGTATCGAGTAAAGGCACCTTCGTTTTCATGCTTTGTCTAAACATGATTTCGAAGGCCGCTAATTCCTTTTCGATGGGTTTTTTAATCTCGTTCAGCGATACCGTCATTTGCGATAGCAAAGGTAGTTTTTATTTGTTTCTATTTAAAATTTCGAATTAATTTGTGCTCATGGGCTTAATACAAAAATCTAAGGGAATTCAGTTGTTTTTATTTCTTCTTTTAGGTTTGGTAATGGGTTCTTGTAATAATTGGAAATTTATGGGGGATAATAGTAATGGCAATTTTCGGTGCGGCCTGGATTCGCGCCTTCTCAATTTGGAGAGTGGTAATATGGATTTGAGTAATGAGGTTGTAATGCCCCCTAATTTAGTTTTTGATTATTGTATTAACGAATTGGATAAGCATGTAGGCTTGTCAAAGGATAGTGCTGGAATTGCAGATGCTTCGGATTTTAAAAAATCATTTCCATCCACTTATTCGCGTTATACGGTTTTGGATCAATCTCAAATTGAAGCAATTCGAAACAAGCTTGAGGGAATTTACCGTGATGGTTGGTCTGTTGAGATTCAAATAATAGGTGGGAATTGGTGTTCGGATACGCGAGATGGGTTGCCCGTTTTTGCTAGGGTTTTGGATCAGGTGAATTTTTTATTGGGTTCGGAAAAGGAAAAGTTAGTGTATCTGCGGGTGGATAGATCCAAGAAGTATGTTGATTCGTCATCAGCTGAAGTGCGTAGATTTATTTCAGAGAATCCAGAATTGGTTGTTATCCGTGTGCCTTTGGTTAGGGTTGTATTGGTGCAAGGGTTAAATTACAAGATTGTTAATTTAGATAAGAGTGGGGATGTGGCTTCCACCTCAAATGACATAAAAAAGTTGAAAACTCGATTGTTGGGTGAAATCGTGGAGGTGGCCTATCCAAGTTGGGAGGCTGAATTGTTAAAAATACTTAATAATTATTAGCGAAATACTAAAGGTAGTTGGGATTTATCTATCTGTTCGGCATTAAGAGTCTCCTCTAAGTATTTTTTGCTACTTTCAAGCTGGTGTTGGAAGTATTTTATTTTTTGTTTGTATAAGTAAATCATTATTCCAATTGCCCCTGCTACCAAAAAGGCTAACGGATTTTCGGGATAAAGTTTGTCCGTATACTGTTTTGTGAGGTAACCTGGTTCGTGGTTTATAGATGCATACCATAAGTACTGATTGAACCAAGTATGGAGAAATGTGATGGTTGTAAGCAGAATTGTTACTAAGAAGAGTACGGGGGTGGTGGTTTTTTCCCAGAGTCTATGGGTTATTTTAATGAAGATTTCATTTTCTACTCCCAGTATTCTACCATCTAGGATGGTGGTGGTTTGAGGTTTATCTTGGATATTTTCCAGATAAAAATCGACCGAAGAAATATCGCCGTAGAAGAAATACGACTTTGATTTATCGGCAGTAAAATATTTATCGGATAAGAAAGTGAGGTTTGTTAGCTTTTCTACTAATTCTTGTCTGGAGTAATTTACGCGGTAGTAGCGAGAAACTACGGGAAGCAGTTGCATGGCACAAATATCGTAAAAATATACGTGGATGGGGATTCTTTATTGTTTTACTGTTGTTTGGATAAACAGGTTTGCTGCCACGCGTTGAAAATGGTTTCTAGCAGATTTTCATCTTCAAATACGCCATTTCCAATTACTACTGCGTTTGCTCCATGATTCCATGCGTTTTGAGCAGCTGAGGCTGTTCGAATTCCTCCACCAACAAAAATGAACCCTTTAACGGTTTGCGATACAGCATCTATAATTTTTCCAGGTATGGTAAATTGTGCACCGCTGCCTGCGTCAAGATAGAAATATTTCATTCCCATCATTTCCCCAGCCAAGGCTGTTGCGGAAGCTATTTCGGGTTTGTCGTTGGGCAGAGGTAATGTGCCACTGATGTATTGAGCGGAGGTAAGTTTGCCACTTTCTACGAGCATATAGCCGGTAGCCAGGGGTTGGATTTTATATTTTTTCACGAAGGGTGCAGCAGTAACCTGCTTAGCAATTAGATATTCTGGATTTCTACCAGAGATTAGGCTCATAAACAATATAGCATCGGCATTTGGTACTACCTGCATCTCCGATCCTGGGAAAAGTATAACATAGGGGGCGCCGAGATTTTTTAGTAACTCAACGGTTGCAGTTGTGTTGCCGTGAGAAATATGGCTACCACCAACTAAGAACCATTGGATGCCCATTTCGATGGCTTTGGATATTTGTTTTATGAGAAGATCACTTTGGGTGTCCGGATCGCAAAGCACGAACAGCAGTTTGTTGTTTTTTTGTGCTGCAGTTTGAAGGAGTTGATGAATTTCGGACATTGTTACAAAGAAAATAAAAATGCTCTAAAGTTGATGTAGTTGTGAATGCATAGATTTTACTGGAGGCCCTATACAAATGTCTATTTTATTAAACTTTGCTATGTGTGTGATTTATAATTAGATAGGTGCAAATATTTGATTTTCAATTATTTACAATGATTATTTTCTTTTTCAACACCTTGAAACCTTGTTAAATCTAAGAATTGTGATTTTTTGTGGATAACCCCATTATGAAAGTAAACGAATAAGGAGATAGTTTTGTCTTCCGGCTGAAAAATATTGTCGGAAAAACACAACTCACTAATAACACTAACTAAACACCATGAGCAAGCAGCAAGTAAACACAAAAGGACTAAATTTCAGTCGTTTTAGGACGGTAGAGGGTAAGACACCCTTTGAATTATTTGATTATGATTACCGGACATCGGTAATAAAAAAGCCGGATGGCAGTATTGTGTTTGAAATGAAAAACGTGGAGGTTCCAAAGGGATGGAGCCAGGTTGCCACCGATATCATGGCTCAAAAATATTTTAGGAAAGCAGGTGTTCCACAAGCGGATGGTAGTTTAGGTAGTGAGAATTCTGCTAAGCAAGTGGTTCATCGTTTGGCTGATTGCTGGAGAGCATGGGGTGAGAAGTATGGTTATTTTGAGTCGTCTAAAGACGCTCAAGTGTTTTATGATGAGTTAGTGTATTCGATGTTGAATCAGGAGGCTGCTCCTAATTCACCTCAGTGGTTTAATACGGGTTTGCATAATAGCTATGCAATTTCAGGAAAGCCTCAGGGTCACTATTTTGTTGATCCCGAGACTGAGAAGTTGATGAAGAGCACTTCCGCTTACGAGCGTCCACAACCACATGCTTGTTTCATTTTGTCTGTTGATGATGATTTGGTTAACGAGGGTGGTATCATGGATTTGTGGGTTCGTGAAGCGAGAATATTCAAATATGGTAGCGGTGTAGGAACCAATTTTAGTCATGTACGCGGTTCAGGAGAGAAATTGAGTGGTGGTGGAACAAGCAGTGGTTTGATGAGTTTCTTGAAGATTGGCGATCGGGCTGCAGGGGCTATCAAGAGTGGTGGTACAACGCGTAGAGCTGCCAAAATGGTTTGTTTAGATTTGGATCACCCAGAATCCATGGAGTTCATCAATTGGAAAAAAGATGAGGAGAGAAAAGTTGCTGCATTGATAGCTGCGGGATATAGTAATGATTACGAAGGAGAGGCGTATGCAACGGTTTCTGGTCAGAATTCTAATAACAGTGTTCGTATTCCCCATCGGTTCTTCGAAAAATTAGAAAAGGGCGAAGATTGGGAGTTTACTGCGCGTTCAACCGGTGAGGTAATGAAGACCATGCCTGCTCAGCAAGTGTGGGATGCTATTGGAGATGCTGCTTGGGCTTGTGCAGATCCAGGTGTTCAGTACGACGATACAATTAACGAGTGGCATACCTGTCCTGAAGGTGGAAGAATCAACGCTTCTAACCCTTGCAGCGAGTATATGTTCTTAGACAATACTGCTTGTAACTTAGCTTCTTTAAACTTGCGTAAATTCTTTAGTGAAGATACTTGCGAGTTTGATGTAGATGCTTTGGAATATTCTTCTCGTTTGTGGACTACTGTTTTGGAAATTTCTGTGTTAATGGCTCAGTTTCCAAGCAAGGAAGTGGCTCAATTGAGTTACGATTACCGTACTTTAGGTTTGGGTTATGCGAACTTAGGTTCTGTATTGATGAGTGCTGGTATTCCTTATGATAGTGAGGAAGCTACTGCAATTTGTGGAGCAGTTACTGCGATTTTAACAGGTACGGCTTATGCTACCTCTGCTGAAATGGCTGCAGTTAAGGGTCCATTCCGCATGTACGAAAAGAATAAAAAGCACATGATGCGTGTAATCAGAAATCACCGTTATGCTGCTTACAATACCCCATTGGCATTTGAAGGGTTGGGTATTGCTCCTGTGTGTTTAAACGAGAAGTATTGCCCTGATTATATGTTGAAAGCCGCATGCAACAGTTGGGATAAGGCGGTAATGTGGGGTGAGAAATACGGATTCCGAAATGCGCAGGCAACAGTAATCGCCCCTACCGGAACGATAGGTTTGTTGATGGATTGCGATACAACTGGTATTGAGCCGGATTTTGCTTTGGTTAAATACAAGAAATTATCGGGTGGTGGTTATTTCAAAATTGTAAACAACACCGTTCCTTTGGCTTTAAAGAATTTGGGTTATCCTCAAAACGAAATTGATGCGATTGTAAATTATGCAAAAGGTCATCAAACATTTGTTGGTGCGCCCCATATCAATCATGAGTCATTAGCCGCTTTAGGATTCAATGAAGAGGATTTAGCTAAATTGGAAAAAGAGGCTCCGGTGGCATTTGAGATTGGTTTTGTATTTAATCAGTGGACCTTGGGTGAGGCTACCTTGCAGCGCTTAGGATTTACAGCGGATCAGTACAATAGTCCAAAGTTCAATATGTTGCAAGCGTTAGGATTTACACGTAATCAAATTGCGGAATGTAATGATTTTGTAGCTGGTACCATGACCATTGAGGGTGCTCCATATTTGAAAGACGAGCATTATCCAGTGTTTGATTGTGCAAACCGTTGTGG
>CAYUNO010000020.1:0-18156 GCA_964446075.1 uncultured Flavobacteriaceae bacterium
AACCCTATATCCAAATCCAAGACAGTAATTTTAGTTTCGATTAAAGTCTCTACTTGTTGTATTGTTTTAGACAACTCGGATATATCGATATTTTGTTTTGTACCCGTTGCAATGGATGGTTGAAGTACAGCCTGCTTATTAACCGTGGTTCCAACCTTATCGCTTAAACTTGGTATTTTTGAAACACTTGTTGCCAGATTAAATACACTATCCCTAAATACACTATCCCGATGATTTAGCCGAAACAACTCGGCAGTTCTTCTTAAAAAATACAATGTTCTTTGGTTGGACTGATACCCGGGCATTTGCTCAAATAATGGAACCGATACCACTTGTACCATAACCCCTTTAGACATTGGATTCACATACGATTGTGCATGCAAGCAAGGAGTCAAAAGCAATGTAAATATTAACAAAAGCCTCAACATGGGTTTATTCCACTTTTTCAATTTTAGGGTATTCCTATCAAAAATAACGCCCGATGGTAGAAATCGGGCGTCAAAAGTTCAATATGTGAGAAAAATTACAATCTTATTTTGTAGGCTTTCCACCTGCGGTGGGCGCAGTTGTGGCAGCGCCTGAGGTTGTACCTTTTGATGCAGTAGAAGAGCGTTTCTTTAACTTAGCAACATAATCCTCGTATTTCTGTTTTACTTCAATCACAGCAGCATCATCTGGCTTGATAGCTAAAACTTTACCCCAATACATGATTGCGGTTTCGTAATCTTTCTTTTGCAAAGCGTAGTGGGCTAAATTCTTATATGCATTTACCACATCTACTTTCGTTCTTGGAACGGTTAATGCAGCAGAATCAAGTTTACTGATCCATTTTAAATATGCCGCAGTTACATTTCCTGTAGTATCTTTTCTGTCCAAAACTGCCCAAGTAGTAGCGATACGATTGTACCCGTCTACGTAATTGGTATCCTGTTTCACGATTTGCTGGTATAAACCCAATGCATCTTGATGTCTTTCCATACGAGTTAAACAAACCGCTGCATAAAACATGTCTTTGATATTCAATGAGTCTTTCAACTTCATCTTTTTCATTTCAATTACTTGATAGGTTTTATCGTACTGTTTAGCGTTCCAATAAACATCCTGCATACGAGTGTACATTCGTTCTGCCGCTTTAGCTGTATCCATAAGGACAGGAGAAATTACATTGAAACTTGTTTCCATCTTTCCATCATCCCCTACTCGAGCATACAACAATGCTTTGTAGTACGATTCTGTTGCCGATAATTTTCTACCTTGAACTTTTACGTAATTGTTTTCAAACTGAGTAAATTCATTGATACCCTCGTTCAATAGTTCTTTGGTGGCATCATTTTTTTCTCCGATAGCAAAACTCTTGATTCCACGTACATACGCATTATCTTTTTGATTCAACAAAACATCCGCTTGTTCTATGGTTTTATCCCAATCTCTGGTTTGAAATAAGGTTACAACATAGAATTTACGCGCAGTAAAATTATTGTTTCTCTTTAAATACTCTTCGTAATAAAAGATAGCAGAATCCCGCATCTTCATTTTTGCGAATGCTTCCGCTTTCAAGCGATATGCGGGTGCAAACTCTTTATCAATAGCCAACGCATCATCTGCTTTCGCTGTAGCCATTAAGTAATTACCAACACGAGTGTAGGCTCTTCCTTCCATAGTAACTGGTCGTGGATCCGTTTCCGCATTGTTTTTCGCAATGGTGTATTCTACCACCGCGTTCGACAAATCTGAAGGATTAATGATACTCAACGCTTCGCCTCTCAACAAATTCACTTCAATATCGGTTTCGGAAGCCAATTTTAAGTTTTCAAAAGCTTTTTTAGCATGTGCTAATATTTGCTCCTTGCTTCCAAAATCAACCAGCAAATAACAACGAGCGATTTCTTTGTGCACTACCAATTTCACTTTTTTCTTCGCGGCAGACGCTTTGGTGAAGAATTGTTCTGCAGCAGAAATATTACCTGCTCTTAAAGCCATATGCCCCTTACCTACCATGATAAATGGATTGGTTGGAGCTTTTGCTAAGCCTTCGTCAAATAAGGATAATGCACCTGCAGAATCACCTTTGTAAATCAAATTCAAGCCGGCGTAGTAGTAAAAGTCGGGCTTCTTGGGATTCTTGGTAATTAACACTCGATAGATGCTATCGGCGTCCTCAAACTGTTCGTTACGAGAAAGACGTTGTGCTTCTGCCAACGTTTGTGCCGATAATCCCGCGAACAAACATGGGATAATCGCCAACAAGGAAAAAATTAACTTTTTCATTTTACTGCAAAAAAACTATTAAACAATGGATTATGTTTTATCTTATTAAAAAAAAATTGTATTTATTGTAATTCGATGGTTCTATGTGGAGGTAATGCGGGATATAATCCCGACTTTTTTATCAGAACTTGACCTGGATGCGAGCACACAAACGACAGAAATCCAGATACCAATCCCGAATATCCCTGTAAGTCATAGCCCCAAACTGGTTCAATAAACGGATACGTTTTATCGGCAATTTGACTTTGAAAAGGATATATTTTCGTCGATACCATCCCACCGTAGGTTTCTGGGCGTTCTTCCGTGGTTAAAGAATTGTTCCCAGAACGGTTAGTCTCCGGAGAAAAAGCAATTACTCGGATGTCTTTACGCAAGGCGATCGACAAAGAATCGCCATCATCCGCCAACCAATTTAATCCAATAACTCCCAATGTTTGGGGATCCATTTTCACTTCCTCAATTACAGAAAGCGGCGAATTACAGGAATGTATTTTTCGCTTAAGCACTTTGCCTTGAACTCGTAGTAAAGAGTCAACTTCTTCTAAAAATCGACCGCCTTTCCCATACAATACCAAAGATTGGGCAGCGATTGTACTTTCACCAGCGAGCCAATTGAGAACTTGCTGTTTACTCGGGACAATATCTAATTGTTTGTTGCAAATAAAAGCGGCTGAAGATTTAAATACCATAACGGATCGGACTTTAATGTTGTTTTTGCCTAATACCGTTTTATCGTCATTGGTAAACGACCGATGTAAAAAAACTCCTTTGATTTCACCTTTATTTAGCAATTCGAGTAACTCTTGGTGCGATAAATAGACAGGATTTATTTTCGCTTTGGGATATTCCAATTCAAATTGATGTATGAGTTGCTCGATTACAAAAGAATCGCTCCGATCAAAATGCATAGTTACTTCCCCTTTGGTAGGAATATCATTACCTGAACCTTGGTGATTCATATCCAGGCAACCAGAAAGTAAAAATAAGATAAAACTTACGGGAATAAGTAGATAGCGATTAAACATCTGCCGAAACCTCCGATTCTAAGGATTGAGCTCGTTGAGCTTTTTTGTAGATCCAATACCCATTTACAGAACGAAACAAACCCCAAGCGAATAATACCCAACCAAAATGATTATCCATAGCCACGGCCAATTGAATAGGAATGATAGGAAGTGTAGAATCTAAAACCACCATTAATAGCCCCAAAACTGCGAATAGCGTTCCGGTAATCCAGTAATACCAATGATTAGTTTTCACGAAATTCAAAGGTAAAAAAAAATCCCGGTCCAAAGACCGGGATTTCTAAAAGAACAAATTATTTACAATTATTTAACCATCATGGTCTTGCTCACAGAGCTACCACCGCTGATTAATGTGTAAGTATAAATACCTGTGCTCAACGACTCACCGTTGATTGAAAGGATATGATTTCCTTTAGCCAAGTTATCGTAAGACTGAGTAGAAACTAAAGCACCCATGGCGTTTCTAACTTCAATATTTACTGTTCCTGGTTTTGTTAAATAAACCAAAACATCGGTAGAGCCTTGGAATGGGTTAGGATAGTTTTGATTAACTACCATTACTTTTCCTGTATTGGGCTCTTCGGTATTTAAACCGTAATAGTGACCGATGGTACCTGCTTTAATTTCAGAAACTGGAATTGCTTGATAATACATAACTCCTAAGTTTACGGGGTGATTACCAAATCCAGACTGATTGTTTTGCAAGTTAGTTCCTGGGATTTCGTCTTGTTGCCACATTACATGCAAGAAATCATCCACTGTTTTTGCTACACAACCGAAATCATCTTCCATATCACGAACTTGAGTAATATTCTGTGGAGCAGACCAAGTAGCACCACCATCTTCAGAATAAACAACACCTAAATCGCGGTAGTTGGCTCCTAAATCGCTTAACACCCCTTCAACAGGAACGCTGAAAATACAATATAAGCTTCCATCGGCCGCGATACCAGAACTTGGTTGACGCATAGCGGATGTATTTCCTAAACGAGCCACGGTGGACATTCCAGCGGGAACGGCTCCATTTTGCAATGAGGCAAAAGTAGATTGCTCAAGAGCATTGATTCCATCTCCGTCATTATCAAATGCGGCACCTGCGGCAATGATTGTTTGCTTGTTGGAAGCTTCGTCCCAATGCACAATTCCTTGTAAACCAGGATAGAAACTATATGACTCATCGGCAGTATCGGTATCCAATACACGACCTAATCCCCAGAAAACATGTACATTATCGTTTCCATCAATTAAAACATCAACTGTACCATCATTGGTTAATGGGGTATCTAACATTTCTCTTTTTGCATCGTAGGGCGCATAAGGAAAAGAATCGGCTAACATGCGCTTCCAGGTGTTACCACCGTCTAAACTTTTCCATAAAATTACCCCTTGCAATAAATCGGCATTAACTACAGCTACTGTGCTTCCTTTAACATCGATAGCATACTGATCGGCACCACCATTGCTGGTTATTGTACTGTCGTAATCTGGCAACATGCGATGTTGGATATCCCAATTTGCTCCACCGTCGGTAGAACGACTGTAAACCATTGGTGCAAATATTCCATTTCTACGAGGAGCTCTAGCTTCACCGGGAGCGGCTGAGTCTGTGTAAGAACAAATTAAGTGGATTGTATCCTTGTTATTAACCGCTCTTGCCCAAATAGGCTTGTAAGGGGGTTCACGTAGGACATTGGTAGTTACGGAAGGTCTTGATGTAGCCGATGAGCTTTTAGTTAAATAAAAACCACCGTTGGTAGCATCGTGACCAATGGTAAATACGGAACCATCGGCTAATACACCCACAGAAGGCCAACCTGTACGTTCGCTTGCTTCTACGCGGGTAGAATCCGACTTATTCCAAACCTTTGCGGAACTGCGATAATTGTAACCAGAACCACGACCTGGATAGCCCATAGCATCCGAGGTTGATGTTGTCCAAGAAGCAGAAATACCACCATCGGGATGCATTACAAGTCGACGAGGCATAGCATAATTGGTTTGTAAATCGTAATAACTAGATCCAATGCGAATAAATCCGCTGCGATCTACTTCTCTGCGCTGTGTTTGCTGAGACGGCTTTACATCTTGTTTTGTAGGCGTAACATCGGTAAAAACTTTTCCGGAATTCGCCTTCTGGGGAGCCCCAGCCGAATTAATTACCGAAAAAGGAACTTGAGCGGTAAGAACCGATGCGGTAACTACCGAAAAAGCCAATAAGTAATACTTCTTCATTCTGTGATTAGTTTAGTTTTTACAAATAAAACGAAAATTAACGAAGTGTTGAAATTCTATGAAGAAATCGAAGATAAAAGTTTTACCTACTATGGGCAACAACTTCCCCTACCCGAAGAATCCCGAGTACTGTTTCCAAAAGGATATCTCCATCGCTAGCGGCACCACGATGCACGCCTTTCATTCTTAAGTCCATCAATTTCAATAAGTTGAAAATAGCCTCCAAATCTTCTAATCGGTAATTCTTTGAGGCAATGGAATAATCTTTTACAAAAAACGGATTCACCCCCAGCAATTTTGCCGCTTCAAATTCGGAATTTACTACAGAATTTTTCAGCAACAATATCTTTGAAAAATACCCCATCAAGGTAGATGAAACACGCATCAATTCTCCTTTGTCAGATTTTTTTCCCATTTGATGGGCTATTTGAACCGATTTATTGAAATTCCTCAGCCCTAAGGCATTTTGCAATTCAAAAACGTTGTATTCGCGGTTAAATCCAACGTGGGCTTCTATATGGGAGACTTTGATGAATTCTTCTTTCACGCTTACCATCACTTTCTCCAACTCGTTTTGAATAATCCCTAATTCCGCGCCTAAAAAATCTAACAACAAGTTAACCGCTTGCGTATCAATACTTCTGCCTCGCATTCTAAGGAAATTTGGTAACCATTCTTTGATTTGATAATCCCTTAGTTTATCGGCAGTATACAAAATATGCTTATTACACAATTTAGCAAACCGAGTGCGCGCATCAATTTTTGTACCCCGAAATGCCAATACCAATACAGTAGATGGCAAAGGGTTCTCTAAATATGCTTCCAGTTTGTCTAAATCCTTTAAATCCTGTGCATCTTTCACCACAATGAGTTGATATTTACTCATCATTGGATATCGTCTTGCCATTCCAACCAAATCGTTGGTTTTCGTTTCCTTACCATAAACGATGGTTTGGTTAAAACTCTTTTCCGATTCGTTAAGTACCGAACTCTCCAACAACCCGGTTAAATCATCGATAAAATACACCTCTTCGCCTTGCAATAAAATAACCGGCGCAAATTCACCTTGTTGAAATTGATTTTTCAACGATAAGTAATTGACTACGGTTTCTATTTGTTTGGCCATACTGTTGTACCTTTACTGCGATGCAGGCATTAAACTTTCCGGAATTTGCATTTCAGATTGTTGAACAAGAGCAAAAAAAACTGATTTTCGACAAGGTTAGAAAAAAATTTATCCCCCTTACACCAGAAGAATGGGTAAGACAACATTGCATTGAATATTTAACTACTGTTCTGAATATACCAATGAGTAGAATTGCGGTAGAACGCGGAATAAAAGCACTTAAATTAAACAAACGCTTTGATATTGTGACGTTTAACCAATTCGGGCAAGCAGAAATATTAATTGAATGCAAAGCACCTCAGGTTGAAATCACCCAAGAAACCGTTATTCAAGCTTCCGTTTATAACAAAACCGTACACAGTTCTAAATTGTGGATTACCAACGGAATCAATCATGTCTGGCTGGAAATAATTAACGGACAATTAACCCGATTGCCTCTACCTACCAAAGGGTAAACATCTTCTCGATCCGGTTAAATTCAAGTTTTGCGTGTTCATCACAATTTTCAGTAGTTGAGCCGAATGGATTAAAATTGATGAAATACTTCTGCTTATCTATCGATTGGTCCGTAATGGTAATTATTCCAGACTCTACGGCTTTCCAGCAGTTATCGCGATGCGTTAATTCCTGAGAACTCAATACTACATTTATTGATTGTTCAGCAATTAATCGAGAAGTACCAGATACTTCGAGGTTATATTCAATGATATTGTTGGATTCCGACTTAATTGTTCGGGATACGATTAAGTCATTTAGACTTACAAAATTCTTGCTTTGCCAGCTTACAGAAATTGTTGTGGTGGATGCGTAAGGAGTTGATTTAATTAACTTAATCACTCCAGATGCGCTTAACTGTTGACCCTTCCACCCTACCCCGGAATTTAAATTTATTGAATCAAGATTAAATCGTTGCAAGAATAATAAAATTGTATCCGCATCGCGTAAATTATATTTATTAAATTGTACCTGCCAAATACCCGAACGCCTGTAGCCATCCTTGCACTCCGTACCGCTATGGAAATTATAATTAATTACGTGATAAGCACTACCCTTTTGAGTATCTAAATAATTAATCTCCAAATTTTCCGTAAGAAAATAATTGATTTTTCCTTCGGTTATCGCAGTTAGAAAAGATGAAAATGCATTGTTTAATATTACCGTACATGCTACATTTTCAACGGCCGTTAATTTGGATTTTTCTCGATTATTTTCACAGGAAGTTACACTGATAATCAGGGCGAAAAGCACAACAGCCACAAAAAACTGTACACTGTGTTTCAAATAAAACAGCTTCGATACCATGATTATGGTTTAATAATGTAATCGAATACCCCATCCTTTTTGGATATACGAATAAAATTATCGCAAGCTTGATTTTCGAATGGATCAAATTCTACTTTCGCCGATAAGGCATCGTCTAGAAATTCACATTGTATTAACCCTGTGATTGGGGAGTTATTGCACCCGGCTTCCAGTTTTCTAAGCAATGGAGTAACTATTTTGTACTGAGCCTCTGTGTCAATAATGTTGTCATCCGAAAAGGCTTTAACCTCAAAATTCCCTGTAACTTGAAAATCATTCCCCCATACTCGGGTTACATTAGAACTCGTTATACAACTGTATTCCAGATACCCATTCAATTCAACTTCTGTTTCGGCACCATCAAATATTTTGAGCGATTTAACTTCTATTTTAACCGCATTGGATGAAATTCTCGTTAACAATAATTCTCCGGTGAAGAGGTGGTCGTCCTCGGTTGAAGAACAAAATGGCGATTCCAATTTCACCTCCGCTTGTGCCCCAATTTCCTTAAAATACTTATCTATTCTAAATTCTACGGTACCGTATCTCCATCGATTATCAGCAGAAATTCCCGCATTTTTTGCATCCACCACCGTTCCGAAATTCAAATCAAAACGAATTTCATCCCCATCGTAGAACACAGAATCTTTGGCATCCATCGATATAACCTTTCCCAAAGACAATCCATTCCAATTTTCAGGTATGCCAGTACCCTGAATTTGTTCGCATACATCCAAACTAAATTCCAACATCGAAAAGAAATCATTGCAATGTTCGAGTTCCAAATATTCGCCGTTGTTTTTATTTGTATTATCGGTAGGATTAATATTCTCGCATGAACCTAACAGCGTTAAAACCAAAAGAATAATGGCTGTAAATGTTCTAGAAAATAATTTAAACCCCATGGATTGCGTTGACCAATATATATAACAAATATAAAACGATTATCCCCTAGTTGTTTTCGATATTATTCAACTCTTCGCAAATAACATGACAGCAATTCGAAATTTCTTCATTTGATATTGTTAAGGGAGGGCAAATCCTGAATCGATCGACAGCGAACAAAAACCAATCGGTAAAAATGCCCCTATTTAATAATTTTCGAATCAGCTGAATAACCTTTTCTGACGATGCTAATTTCACCGATAACAGCAGTCCTATTCCATCTACAGCGTGAATCTCCGGATGATTCAGCAATTGCTTAAACAATGCACCTTTCTGCTGAACATCAACTAAATTTATTTCGGATAACAGCACGTTCAACGCCGCATTTCCAGCTGCTGCAGACAATGGATGTCCGCCAAAGGTTGTAATATGACCTAAAACCGGGTTGTAGGAAAATTGCTGCATTAAATGTTTGCCAGCTATCATCGCACCCATGGGTAAACCACCACCCAGAGCCTTACCCAACACCAGGACATCAGGAACAATTTGGTACTGTTGAAATGCAAATAACGCTCCTGTTCTACCAAAACCCGTTTGGATTTCATCAAAAATAAGCAATACACAGTGTTCATCGCACAATGCGCGTAATGCCGCCAAAAAACCAACATTCGCCTGAGTTGTACCTTTTTCAGCTTGTATTATTTCAACTACAACCCCCGCTATTTTCTTCCATGGAATATTGGCTAAAGAGCTGGTATCATTTTGATTGATAAAATACACCGATCCTAACAAAGGCTTATACGGATCGGTAAAATACGCATCGCTCATTAAGCTAAGAGGCCCTTGGGTTGAACCATGATAGGCTTGCGTTTGTGCAACAAATCCGAATTTTCCCGTTACTCGTTTGGCCAATTTCATGGCCGCATCAATTGCTTCTGCACCCGAATTAGTGAAATACACATTGTTAAGCGATTCCGGCAAAATAGAAATCAATGACTGACCGTATTCTGACTGTTTACTTTGCACTACTTCACCATAAACCATTACGTGTAAGTGTTTATGCAGCTGTTCTTCTATAGCCGATATTACACGGGGATGTTGATGGCCGAGATTACATACACTGATACCGGCAATTAGATCCAAATATGCTTTCCCCGTGCTATCGTATAGATAATTACCCTTGGCCGAAGCAATTTCTAATGCCATTGGTTCTGGACTGGTTTGAGCCAAATATTGAAGAAATTGGGATTTGGGATTAGAAAGCATTGAACGTATTGGCTAATAATTTTTTACGATGAATCGACACAAAAATAAAAAAGGCTGCCTAAAGAAGCAGCCTTTTGAACGATTTTGTAAAAGCTTACAATGCGCTGTTTAATTCAGCACCTGCTTTAAAGCGTACAACTTTTTTAGCAGGGATATTGATTTCCGCACCTGTTTGTGGGTTTCTTCCTTTACGAGCCTCTCTGCTGCTTACAGAGAAAGTACCGAATCCTACTAAAATAACTTTGTCACCACTCTTCATTGCGCTAGTAGCAGAGCTTAAGAAGCTGTTCAAAGCGGCAGTAGCCTGAGCCTTGGAGATACCAGCATCGCTGGCCATCTTTCCGATCAAATCTGATTTGTTCATGAGTTTCGTTTTGCGTTTAAAGTTTATGTTCCAAAAGTAATTATTGATTTCAGTTTGTCAAGTAGTGAAATTACTCATGACTACCATACTTATTCACCATTAATTAACATTTGAGTGTTAAACACAAACTAATCCACTTCAACAAATTGATTTACAGCCATATACAAAAAATCAGTTGGCTCTGGCTTATTCCAAATAATTTTAGCTTCTGAGTAAAAATTAGCCCTATATTCTTGCATTTCTAACAATTTGTTAAGGATTTCTTCCCCTGAAAGTCCTTTAAAATAGGGTCTTTGCAGGGGTTGAGAGGAAATTCTATCGGCTAAAATTCCAATTTCTGTATTTAAGTATAAGGTTAAGCCATTGCTCTTCATCCAATCCATATTATTAAAATATACTGCAGTTCCGCCTCCGCAACTAACAACTACCTGAGATAAATTCTTTGTATTAAGCAATGCAACCTGTTCTGCTTCTCTAAATTTATCCTCTCCTAGCGCTTCAAATGCTAAATTTACATTCATGCCTAAATTTTGCTCAATAACATCATCCAAATCCATCCATTCCCAACCCAATTTACGGGCTAACCATCGGGCTGTGGTTGATTTACCGGATGCGGGCATTCCCACAAGATATACTTTATTCATACTTTATTCGAGGATCAATCCAAACATACAACAGTTCTGTGCACAGATGCAATACAAAAAACACACAAGCTGTGAATAAAACGCCACCCATAATAACTGGAAAATCACTTTGCTGTAAAGCTTCAATCGTAACTTTCCCCAATCCCTTCCATTGAAATATATATTCTGTAAAAAAAGAACCAGCCAACAAACTGCTGAACCATCCGCCAACACTTGTAACCAAAGGATTTAATGCGTTTGGGAATGCGTGTTTCCAGATTGACTTACTAAACGACAAACCTTTAGCCCTGGCTGTGCGTACAAAATCTTGGTCAAGTACTTCAACCATGGTATTTCTTGTTAATTGCACAAAAACAGCTAGCGGTCTTATGCCCAATGAAATAGCTGGTAAAATAAGATTCCTCCATTGTATGCGCGTTGTTTCCCCCAAATCATCCAATTCCCAAAAACTACCCGTCATTGATAGCCCTGTATACTGAGACCACACAAAACCAAATAACCAAGAAAATATCATGGCGCTAAAAAAAGAAGGGACGGAAATTCCGATAGCGCTTAACCAAACCAAACTGTTATCCAATATGCTACCCTTTTTTACTGCCGCTAAAACACCAATTGGTATTCCAAGAACAAGTGCAAACAACATGGAAGCCAAAGCCAAAACCACAGTCCCCCAGAAAGCATCGATTAACGTTGTGGAAACCGGTTGTTTTGTTTGAAACGACGTTCTCAAATAGGGCAATTTCAGCCAAAATTGATACGATTTCAAGGGAATAGATACACCTTGTAAATAAACCAATTTGGGCGAATTTGATTTATAAATGGAAACAGGCGATAAATCATTTAGATAGTTGAGCAGCTGCAAGGAGAGCGGTTTATCCAATCCCAATTCTGCTTCAATGGCCGCTTTGGTTTTAGGATCGGTTCGATCCGAAACCAAATTATCGCTTGCGTTAGGTAAAGCCTGAAATAAAAAAAATATAAACACAACCAATCCCAATAAAATGAAAAAGAAATTGGCCAGTTTACCCTTCATACCTATTTACTTATCTTGATCTTTTCGCAAAAACACTAAATACTCTGATTTTAGTTCCGCTAAAGCCTCCCCCATTACTTCTTTGGGATCTTCTGGCAACCAATAACCGCTCCATTTATTTAAAACTGTGGCCTCTTTAAACAAGTATAAGGTAGGATTATATCTAGCCATGGTTAACAACATTTTTTGATCGGCCTGAACAAATTTAAACGGCAATTTATGTCTATCGGCAAACTGAGAACAAAACTCTGGACCCGTTGCTGTTAACGCCCAAAATTTTGTTTTACCATATTGGTTGTAATTGCCATAAGCATACGAACCTAAATGAATTAATTGTTGCAATTGGCTGGTATCCATTTTATCTAGGTACGGAACCACTAAAACGAATTGCAAGCCTTTGTGATTTAAAAAGCTATCCTTTAAGTCCTGTCCTGTGTTGGCATCAACTATTGAAAAGTCATGGATTGGCGACTTATATCCTTCAATCACAACGCGTTGATCGCGTCTAGAATACACCCATCCGGCTTCCGAATATTTCGTGTATTCTGCGGTAGAAACCGTAACCGAATCGTTGCCCTTTTTCAATATCCACCGCAATTCTATAGAATCCGATGCTCTCTGTCCTGGCGGAACATAGGTCATTATTTCTTGGATATTATTACCGATTTTGTAGGGTAAAAAGTCCCAAACCGGTAAAAAATGATAACAATACACTCCAAAACTCACCGTTAACGCAGACAACAATACCATTGTTTTATTCCCAAAAGGCGAAGAAAAAAACGGCACATTGTATTTTCGTAATCCAAATAATACTGCCGTTAGTACAGATAATACCACGTCCTTGTAAAAAGAATGCCAAGGTTTTAGCTTTAAAAAATCACCAAAACAACCACAATCGGTCACCTTATTATAATAGGCACTGTACCAAGTTAAGAAAGTAAAAAACAAGACCAACGAACCGGTAAGACTAAGGGTAACTAGAAACTTCCAACCCAATAGCAAAGCAAATCCCAATACTACTTCCAGCGCACAAAAAAATCCACTCAACAACAATGAATAATCTTTGAGTCCTTTAAAAAAGGACGACAAACTAGTTGGATTTGAATTTCCCTCTTCTGCGAAAGCTACCGAGAAAACATCGAAATACTCATCTAATTTCAAGGCAAATCCGCTGGGATCATTCAATTTAACTAACCCCGAGAACACAAACAGTGCTCCCATCAATACTCGAATAATAATAAATAATCTTTGCATGGCTTTGAACGAATTACATTCGAATCAAAGCGAAGATAGCATAATTGATAATATCTTGGTAATTTGCGTCCACCCCCTCAGAGATTTCAGTGAGTCCAGCATTATCTTCAATTTGTTTAATTCTAGCTATTTTTACCAAAATCATATCGGTAAAACTACTCACTCGCATATCTCTCCACGCTTCTCCATAATCGGCATTTTTCATCAACATCAAATCGCGTGTTTGGACTGCAGCCGATTCGTACATGGACAAAATTTCCTCATTGGTTTTGGGCTCAGTAGCACCTGCTTCAACTTGCAGCTGAATCAATGCAATTAACCCATAATTCACAATACCTCTAAACTCACTTTTCAAATCGTCCCCTACTCTGTTGACCCCAGTTTGCTCTATATTTCTGATTCTTAAAGCCTTAATAAGAATTTGATCGGTTAAACTGCTGGGTCTAAAGTTTCGCCATGAGGTACCATAATCGTTATTTTTACGAACAAAAATCTCTTTGCATTGATGTAAAACGGCGTTGTATTCCTGTTTTGTCTTTTGCATGTACGATTGCGAAGGTACGATTTTAGAAAGTGTAGTTGCAAATTGTGTATGGTAAAATGTATTTGCGTTGTAAGTTCGTAGTTCATGGAATCGTTTGAAAAACTATACCAACAATTAAATAAAGAACAGCAGATTGCCGTAGACACGGTGGATGGCCCAGTAATGGTTATTGCGGGTCCGGGCACTGGGAAAACCCAAATCTTAGCCGCTAGAATTTTAAATATCCTGCAACAGGCAGATCAACAGCCCCAAAACATACTATGCTTAACTTACACCGAAGCCGGTGCCATTGCCATGCAAAAACGATTGCACCGATTTATGGGTTCCGATGCAGGCAAGGTCAACATCCACACCTTCCACGGATTATGCAATAAAATCATTCAAGAAAATCCCGATAAATTCTCCAAAAAAGAATTACGAATCATGGACGATTTGGATAAAATCGAAATCCTTCAAGGGATTATCGAAAAATTGCCCGCCGATTCGATATTAAAAACATACCAAGACGATGCACAAAGTACCCGCAGAGAATTAACCCAATTGTGGGAATTCATGCAACTGGAAGGAATCACCGCCGAAGAAATTAAACATTGGGTAGATATTTCTTTGCCCGATGAAAACTTTAAAATTCTATTTCCCGATTTAGTGTACACCCGCAAATACAGGGAATTTCAAGCCGGAGATATCAAACCCAACGAAAAAAAGAAAATGGATGAAGCCTGGAAAAAAGCAATCGAAGCGGCCAATCTTCATCAAACCTATCGACAAATAAAAAAAGAAAAAGGGTTATACGAGTTCTCAGATATGTTGGAGTGGGTGGCCAACGAATTCGACCAAAACGAAGAACTTTTGTTGGATGTTCAAGAACGATACCAGTATATCCTCGTGGATGAATACCAAGATACTTCGGGACTTCAAAACAGGATTTTGATGCACTTAATTTCTTATTGGGGCGACAGTCCAAACTGTTTTGTTGTGGGCGATGACGATCAGAGTATCTATGCTTTCCAGGGGGCAAAAGTGTCAAATATGATGCGTTTTTCAGAGAAATATGCTGAAAATATAAAGCGCGTAGTGTTAACCCAGAACTATCGAAGCTCTCAAGCTATTTTGGATACCGCAAAAACCCTAATAGACAATAACAAATTGCGATTAATACATCAAGTTGAAGGATTAAGTAAAGAATTAATTGCCGCAGGCGAAAACAAATTATTTGATTCAACAGCACCTAGTATTGAATTGTATACCAACGAATTTCATGAAGGAGTTGGTATTGCTGAACGAATAAAATCATTACTTAACCAAGGCGTACAAGCAAAAGATATAGCCATCATTTATGCATTAAATAAACATGCAAACAGTGTTACTAAATCCTTGGACGCGTATGATATTCCATTTGTAATACACAGAGCCGCCAACATTTTAGAAGAACCCATGGTTCAACATTTATTGAATTGGTTGGAATATTTGGGATTGGAACTGTCTATCCCCAACGCAGGGGAACACATGATTTACCGCTTATTGTTAAGTCCAATTTATCAGATTAATACCTTTGAAATCAACCAGTTATCGGTAGACATATACCAAAAGAAACGGAAATCAGAAGAGTCTGGTGGAGGCTATTCTTGGCGACAACATATTTCAGAAATCATCCAACAACCGCAACAAGGCAATTTGTTTGAAAAACCCCTATCGGATGAATTATTAAAACTCTGGAATAACATTGAACACTGGTTACATGAAGCGGCTTACAGAACAGTTCCACAACTAATTTCATTAATCTACGGCGAAGGAGGTTATTTAGAGCAAGCGCTTAAAGGTCACGAAATGGAGTGGGTATTGGAAGTGTTGGAAACCTTTTTAACGTTTGCTCAAAGACAAAGTGCCAAAACTTCTGATTTATCCTTGACTGAATTTGTAGCAATCGTTAAGCAAATGCAGGCGAACAAGTTAACAATTCCTGTAGAAAAACGAATTGGTATGTCGGAAGGAGTGCAATTAATAACCGCACATAGCAGTAAAGGATTAGAATACGATCATGTATTTATCGTGAGAGCCAATCGCGATGATTGGGAAAAGGGTGATTCAGGTAGAATTCCTTACAAGTTAAAACCCTTGGTTCAGGCCCATAGAATAAAATTAGAAAACCACGCATCCGAGGAAGAAGAATTTGAAGAAAAACGTAGATTGTTCTATGTTGCACTGACGAGAGCTAAAAAATCTGTGCATATTAGTTACAATTTGATAAAAATCACGGAAACCAAGAGTTCCGAACAACTACCTTCTGTATTTGTAGGCGAATGCGGATTGGTGGATGTATTGCCCGATAAACCTTCAATTATTCCCGGTGAATACTTGTTATTTGTTAAAAAGCAAGAACTTCAACGATCGGAAAAACCTAAAATAAATCCCCATCGCCTGGATTGGATCAAACATCGAATTAGTAATTTCACTTTCTCCCCATCTTCGTTGTATGCCATCCACGAATGTGGAATTAAATTCTATTTCAACACTTTGGTACGAGTTCCAGATGTTCCGGGGCCTGCAACCAGCTATGGAACGGCCGTACACAATACATTAAAAGAATGGCTAGAACACTGGCAGAAGCAAAAAACGTGGATGACTGAATCCGAAGTATTGAATCAATTTGAATGGGAAATTCGAAAACTACGGTTTGCCTTTAACGAAAAACAGTTCAATATTAGAAGACAGCAAGGCTTGGATAATTTACCCAAATATTATGCGCAACGAAGCAGTATTTTCAAATCAGAAGGGCTTACGCATTTCGAAAAACAAATTAACGCTCATATTGAAGGCGTAAAATTATCTGGCAGATTGGATAAGATTATATTTGATGGGAAGCAAGTAACTATTGTTGATTATAAAACGGGAAAACCTGAAAATTCGCGTAAAAAGCTCATTGGGCCCAAAGAAAATTCGGATAAACTACCCAATTCCTATTGGTTTCAATTGGGCATTTACCAGTTAATGATTAACGCACAAACGGAGAAACAATGGCAGTGCAATAAAGCAATTATTGATTGTGTAGATAGCAATCCCGATGGTGATTACCCTCAATTAGAAGTATACTACACCCGAGAAGACAATGAAATTCTTATGGATTGGATACGAATGGGTATGGCCAAGCTTAATGGTTTAAGCTTCTTGGATGGCTGTGGTAAAGCGGATTGTTATTGGTGTAATTTCGCAAAAAACACTCCCTCAGCTTTGGGAAAAGATCCCTTATCGGATGAAATGATTTTGGGTGAATCGGACAAAGAGGATATCCTAAGTAGTGAGATCTAATCTCCTGCAAGCTTTTTCACAACACAATTCTTCGGCTTTTTTTCTGGAAGCATTTTCTTCCACAAACCAAATTTCACCATCAACACTCATTGAAACTTTATGCAAAGCCGTTTTTCTGGTAGTATCAACTTCGTACTCAAATGAAATTTGTTTGCGCTGTTGCTGCAACCATTTCATAAATACGGCTTTGTAACTTACCGTTGTATGCATGAGTTTATCAATATCCAAATATTGAGCTACCATACGTTTAACAATAAAATTCTTTGCAGTTGAATACCCTTTATCTAAGTAAATGGCTCCAATTAATGCCTCCAAAGCATTTCCTGCAATGGTTTTCATGGCAGATTTATTGCCTAATAAATCGTGTTTAACTTCCATTAATTCGGCTAACCCAAGTTTATGGGCCATATCCCCCATTTGCTCCCGATTTACGATTCTGGTTCTCATTTCCGTGAGGAACCCTTCGTCTTTTTTAGGGAATCGTAAAAAAAGCAACTCAGCAATTACTGCATCCAATATTGCATCTCCTAAAAACTCCAACCGTTCGTTATCAACCACATTGTCGGTATCCTCCCTTCTTGCAGTGGAAGAATGCTTCAATGCTTCGCGATAAATACGGATTTTCCCAGGATTTACCCCGGTAACACGATAGACTTTAGCCGCTAAGTCTTTTGATTTTTTGGAGCGAAAAAGAAGCTGATTAAACAAACGATAAAAGAATTTCTATACACTAATCCTCAAATTTCTTGAAGATTACTGATGCATTGTGTCCACCAAACCCAAACGTATTACTCAATGCGGCTCGAACTGTTCTTTTTTCTGCTTTATTGAAAGTAAGCTTTAGGTTAGCGTCAATATCAGGATCGTCTGTGAAATGATTAATGGTAGGAGGAATAATATCCTCGGT